>CAYNFV010000057.1:0-6911 GCA_964396645.1 uncultured Dehalococcoidales bacterium | reverse complement strand
TATCAAGGAAGGGCTGGTCATCGAGCAGCTCATGGGCGCCGAGCAGGGCAATATCTTGGGCGGCGACTTCAGCGGCAATGTGCTATTAGGTTATAAAGTGGAAAGTGGTAAAATAGTAGGTAGGGTAAAGGATACCATGGTCTCGGGCAACGTCTATAAACTCCTCAAGGAGATTAGCGCTATCGGCAGCGAAGCTAAATGGGTCGGCGGTGTGCTCAACACCCCACCCATCTACTGCCCCCGCCTGTCGGTGGCGAGTAAGTAGGGGGAGGAAAGCTGGCATGTTCGGACACAAAATAGACCCAAATGAACGCCACAAGGTACTCGAATTGCTCGGTCATTGGTCACGCGCCATAGCAAGGATTGACAGCGCAACCGATGCAATGAGGCTGACCATAGCCGAACAACCCTTGGGTATGCAATCAGATGAATTTGAGAAAGCACGGTTCGCAGCCGTTGCAGTGGTGGGAGAGGCTCAGAAAGAGACTACGAATCCTCGATTCTGGCCCATCTTGGAGGACAACAGTGGAGGCAAGCTCATGCTGGATTTGCAGACGAAACTCAATGAATCTTACCCACACCAACTCAACCTGCTGCGCCTTTATGGTGTTGCCACAGAGGCTTTCCGAAGCGGAAGAGACGATCAGGCTCCCACAGCTAGCGAAATGATGTCAGCCAATAAATCGTTTGCCCGCATATTAGACGAGATGGGAGCAATCGCTAGCAAGCTTGCGAGGCACTACAAGATCTCCGCTCAGGAATACCAGCGTGAACTCCAAGGATAATATACTATAATCGAGAATTTAAGAGGGGTGTGATTAAAACAAAGAAAAGAGGCCACATGGAATTTATATCCTTATATGACATGAGAATGACCTACCAAAAAATGCCAAAGTTTTTTGAGTATATCGATATTGGAGAAGAAATCATCTATGGAAGGGAGGCACTACGCTTCATAAGCAAAGCAATTCCCGCTGAATTACAGGACAAGGAATTCCTCAAAGAACATGCCGAACCACTTTGGTTTGCTTTTGCTGCCGAAGGATTAAGGAAAGTAACACAATCATACCTCATTTCAAAAGATTTCCCCAACGCACAGGAAAGTTGCATCAAATTACTTGAATTTCCTACAGCTACTGAAGATGACTGGCTGTTATTAGCGGATATACTCGCAGAACAAAACGATCGGGAAAAGGCCAAATTAATCCTAGAAGAAGCCGGAAAAGAACATCAAAAGAGCATTGAATTAGGGATTGCTGACCCGCATTGGACAGATAAAACTCGACAGATTCAATCAAAACTATCAAAGGGTAGTTAGAGGGGCGAAGCCCCAATAGAAAAATGAAAAACATCATTAAAATATACGCCCGTCCCAAGCTCAAAAACCCGGTCATGCTCGCCTCCTGGCCCGGCATCGGCGACGTTTCGATGATAGTCGCCAGCTACCTGCTTAAAAAGCTCGACTTCAAAGACTTAGGCGAAATCGAACCCTCCTATTTCTTCGACGCCACTGGCGTGGTCGCCCGGGACAACGTCATTGAGGAACCCCAATTCCCCCAGAGCCGCTTCTACTACTGGAAAAACCCGGAGGGCAACGATATCATACTCTTCATCGGCGAAGACCAACCCATCACCAAGGGCTACGAGCTGGCCAACTGCGTCCTCGATGTCGCCGCCAGGTTCCAGGTAAAGCGCATCTACACCTGCGCCGCCGCCCTGAGCCGAATCCACCACACCGAGCAACCAAGGGTATGGGGCGTGGTTACCAGCCCGCACATGGCCCAGGAGCTGGACAAATACGAGCTGGTGCAAAAAGGCAACCTTCAGATTGCCGGCTTAAACGGGCTGCTTTTGGGCGTCACCAAGGAGAGAAACATCGAGGGCATCTGCCTCCTTGGTGAGGTACCGGTGCACACCACCCGCATCCAGAACCCGGTAGCCGCCCTGGCGGTGCTCCAGGTACTGACCAGGATGCTGAATATAGAGGTCGATATCGGCGAACTCACCCAGATTGCCCACGAAGCCGCCGACAGGCTCAAGCAGGTCGCCGCCGAAGCGATGGGCGAATACATTGATAATTTCACCCGTCCCATCTGGGAATACGGCGTAGAGGAAGACGAAGAGGAGGACTAGTATGCCACTGCCCGTCGAAGAGGCCATTGCCACCCTGGTCGATAGCGCCAAGCCCCTGCTCAGCTCCAAGCTGGCGGAGCTGTCTAACCTCAACGCGCCGGAGCTGGCCCTCTTTGAAAAGGCATGGCAAACCATCGAGCCGAAACGGCGGCGGCAGATTATCTATCGGCTCGTCGAGCTGGCCGAGGACAACTTTGAGCTCGACTTCGACGAAATCTTCAAGCGCCGCCTCAAGGACGAAGACGCCGAGGTGCAAAGCAAGGCCGTCGAGGGCCTCTGGGAAAGCGAGGAAACAACCCTTATCGACCCTCTCATCGAGCTGCTGGAGCAAGGCGGCTCGGAGAAAGTCCAGGCGACGGCAGCCACCGCGCTGGGCAAGTTCGCCCTGCTCGCCGAGCTGGAAAAGCTGCGCGCCAAACACAAGACCAGGGTCTGTCGCGCCCTGCTCGGCGTCATTGAAGATGCCAGCCGCACCACTGAGGTCAAACGCCGCGCCCTGGAAGCCGCGGCGCCCTTGAGCCTCCCCCAGCTGGAAAAGGCCATCGCCCGGGCTTACCAGAGCGGCGTGCCCAGGCTCAAGACCAGCGCCATCTTCGCCATGGGTAAGAACTGCGACCCGCGCTGGCTGCCCATTCTGCTAAAGGAGCTGAACAGCGCCGACGCCGAGATACGCTACGAAGCTGCCAACGCCTGCGGCGAGCTGGGGGAGAAGGAGGCCGCCCCTTACCTAAGCGAGCTTACCACCGACCCCGATATCGACGTCCAGCTGGCCGCCATCCAGGCGCTGGGCAAGATCGGCGGCCCCGAGGCTAAAGACAGCCTGGAGCGCTGCCTCACCGACGACAGCCAGGTAATCCGGCAGGCGGCAGAAGAAGCGCTCAACGAGCTGGAAGCCGGCGAAGACCCCCTCTCCTTCCGAATGTGAATATTGAGAGTGCTATGATTTCTGGCGACAAGGTTAAGCTCAGGGGAAAAAGACTGGCCGACGCCGCTGATGACTACGCCTGGCTCATCGACGCCGAGCTGGCGGCGCTCGACGCTGCCCCCCTCCCCACCACCACCTTCCCCCAGTACCTGGCGGACTACACCAGCGACCTGCGCTACCCACCCACCGTCAGACACCAGTTCGCCATCGAGACCAGGGAAGGCAAACACATCGGCAACTGCACCTACTACGGCATTGATAACGATAAGAGCGAAGCCGAGCTGGGCATTATGATCGGCGACCGCGACTACTGGGACCAGGGCTACGGCACCACCGCCGTGGCCGCCCTGCTCGAATACGTCTTCGGCGAGACGAGGCTCAACCGCCTTTACTTAAAGACGCTGGTCAATAACAAACGGGCGCAGAAGTGCTTTGCCAAGTGCGGCTTTACCCCCTACGGCCACCTCAAAAAGGACGGCTACAGCTTCATCCTCATGGAGTTGCACCGCGGCGAGTGGCAGAAACACAAGGGCTAAATAATGTCATTGCGAGGAAGGCAATGACGAAGCAATCTCCCCACCCAATCACCCCGCTCTGTCAGCGCACGTTATTCAGACCCACCCTACCCACCCTTAGAGAGGATTCTCCCTCTAGAATTCCTTCTGGGGTTACGCCCCACCCCCCGTTTTAGGGGGTTACCAAGGGGGGCGAAGCCCCCCTTTGAAAGACGTTTCTGGGCGGGCAGGGTGGGAAGAAAGACTCGGGGTGGGGATATATTTACTCCCCGATAAAAAGAGGGGGGCTTTCGCCCCCCTCTTTAACACTCAAATGAGTCAACCCCTATTAATCAGCCTTGGGCGGCGCCGGGTTCTTGTAACCCTCCAGCAAGACCCTGGGCACCTGCTCGATTAGCTCCTCAACCGTCCACATCCCCTTCTCTTTGACGATTGACTTCTTCTTCACCGGCTCAGAGTAGATGGCTATATTGCCGCCGGTGACGTCGAAGACCTGCCCGTTTATGTCAGCCGCCTCCTCGGTGCAGAGGTAAACGATAAAGGGCCCCACCGTCTCCGGCTTGGGCGGGTTGGTCAGCTCCTCGTAGCGCTTCTTGGTCATCAAGCCCGCTTCATACCGCTTTTTGAAACCGGCCACTATATCGTCGCTTAAAGTGAAGCGGGTGGCGGCGGTGGGGGCATAGGCGTTACAGGTAATCCCGTAGCGCCCCACCTCCCGGGCCACCGCCCGCGTTAAGCCCACGATTCCAGCCTTAGCGGCACCGTAGTTACAGTGCCCCACCGTCCCCAGCCAGGCGGTAGAGGTGGTATTGATAATCCTCCCCCACTTCTGCTCCCTCATTAAGGCGCTGGCAAAGCGCGTGCAGTTGAAAGAACCCTTAAGGAAAGAGTCCACGCACCTGTCCCACTCCTCCTCGCTCATGTTCCAGACCATACGCGGGGCGTCGGCGCCGGCGTTATTGACCAGTATATCCAGCCGGCCGAATTTCTCCACGGCCAGCTTGACTATCATCTCGGCATCATTGAAATCGTTAACGCTGCCGAAGAAGGGCATCCCCTCCCCACCCATCGCTTCGATTTCCTTGACCACGGTCTCGGCGTCACCGCCCTTGCTGCCGGGACGTCGGTTGTTGGTCACCACCCTGGCCCCCTCCTTGGCCAGGGCAATGGCGATGGCCCGGCCGATGCCCTGCCCCGAGCCGGTAACGATAGCCACTTTACCCTTTAGTCTTTCAGTCATTTTTCAATCCTCCTTTGCTACTGTTCTAATTATCAGCCTCCGGTCGGCAGCGTAACCACCGCCCGGCCCGAAGCTGTCTTCTCACCCTTGGGGTTTTCCGCCCAGATTTTGCAATCGACAAAGTGCTCGCCGTCCTTGTCATATTTCTTGGTCACCTCGCCCCTACAGCTCAGCTTTTCCTCGGGGTAGCTCATCCCCTTGTAGCTGCAGCTCAGCTTACGCAGCGCACCCTTTTCTCCAATCCAGTCGGTCAGCATCTGCCCCAGGAAAGCCCCCACCAGCTGCCCCTGGACGATAACCCCGGAAAGCCCGCGGCTCAGGGCGAAGTCCTTGTCGTAGTGGATGGGCGTGTAATCGCCCACCGCCCCCGCCCACACCACCAGCTGTTTCTTGGTCGGCTCCTTGATTAACGGGGTGATTTCGTCGCCGACATTGATGTCCTTATAAGAAAGCTGTTTTTGCATCTTTAGTAGCCGATAACCATCTGGCGGCATTTAGCCACCAGCTCCCGCTTTTGATTTCTACAGGTGTTCTCGAAGGTCAGAAAAGCCATCTTGCCGTTCTCGCCCTGGCGCTGGCGCAGGCTGGTGATGGCGAAAACGGCGGTGATGACATCGCCCGTCTTTATGGGCTGATAGCATTCCAGCTCGGTGCCGGCCATGAGCACGGTGTTGAAGGCGACAATAGCCAATAGGTCGTCGATGAACTGCTCAAAGCCGATGCCCAGGACAAAGGTCGGCGGCGCAATCATGCCGTCCCGCCACTTGGGGTTGGCGTCACCCACGGCGCGGGTAAAGCGCCGCACCATCTCCCTTTCGATGGTGTATTCTCTGGGCTTCCACCCCACCCCGACCATGCTTTTCAGCTTCTCGATGCCCGCCAAAGCCTCAGCCATATAAAAAAGTTTACTTTGCCCCGACTGATACTGTCAAGGAAAGGGGGGTGTCATTGCGAGGAAGGCACCTCATACTGTCATTGCGAGCGGAGCGAAGCAATCTCCCCACCCCACCATGGCGAACGTGGGTTTTTCGTCCCAACCCAGCCCGCCCTAATGAGTAAACTCCTTAACTTGGGGCACTCTTCCCCACCCATAGGGGGTTTCTAAGGGGGGCTTTGCCCCCTTTCTACATTAAAGGATGGCGGGCGGGAAAAGATTTAAAATGGGGTGGGGAGGCGTAACCTAAAATCAAGGAATCTATAAAGGTTTAACCTTTATAGGGTGGGCATTGGCCTGCCTGCGCGTAGCCGCTTCGGCGAAGGCAGGGTGGGAAAATCACACGTTCGCCAACAAGGTGGGAAGGTGGGCATAACCCCCAAAAACCCGTAATCCAACCCCCGCCCCTTGACGATTACCTCAAAGCTAGGCTACATTTAGCCTATGAAAGCAATCGAATGGCTCGGCGACCGCCTGAAAATCCTCGACCAGACCCAATTACCCCGCAAAAAGGCATATCTGGAGCTAAAGGACTACCGTGATATCGCCTCAGCCATCGCAGAATTGAAAATACGGGGTGCTCCCGCCATAGGCATAGCAGGAGGCTACGGAATGGCTTTGGGAGCCCTTAGAATCAAGGCTCAAGACGCCGATATTTTCAGGCGTGAGCTAAAGGTTGTCAGCCGCGCTTTAGCCGCCACCCGCCCCACCGCCCGCAACCTCTTCCGCGCCCTGGAGAGGATGGAAAGAGTGGCTGAGAAGGGCGAAGACGTTGAGCGGATAAAGAAGGCGCTAGTTGACGAAGCCATCGCCATACACAAAGAAGAGGCCGAAGCCACCCTGAAGTTGAGCCAACTGGGCGCTGAGTTGATTCAAGACGGCTCAACCATTCTCACCCACTGCAACACCGGGCCCTTGGCCACCGGCGGCTACGGCACCGCTCTGGGGGTTATCAGGCAGGCGCACGAGCAGGGCAAGAAGCTGAAGGTCATCACCACCGAGACCCGCCCCCTCCTTCAGGGCGCGCGCCTCACCGCCTGGGAGCTTAAGGAGCTGGGCATCCCCTTCACCCTCATCACCGACTCCATGGCGGGCTATTTTATGAGCCGGGGAGAGGTGGACTGCGTCATCGTCGGCGCCGACCGCATTGCCGCCAACGGCGAT
>CAYNFV010000056.1:0-6916 GCA_964396645.1 uncultured Dehalococcoidales bacterium | reverse complement strand
TATGAACACCACTCTTGGCTTGGAGGCAACACACTGGTTCCTGCTGTCAATTGCTTTTTTTGCGGCTAGCATAACTCAGAACATTGGCGTTGCGTTATCTTGGTATTTACGGGAGAAGAAATAGCCTCCGTCAGAAAGGAGGTAAAAAGCTATAGTGAAAGCAAACGAGTACTATAATAAGCATGTAAGTTTTGCAATCGGAGTCCACTTTTTTAGTGGATTGGGGGTTGCTTGGCTTGTGTCTCTAGCATGGCATTATTCACTGATTCCTTTAGTGCTGGGAATAGTATTTTGTCTCGCCGGTATCGCTGGTCGTCTCTACGCTCAGTTTGCCAAGCAATAGATAGCGATACTTACCCCTCTTCCCGCTTGAACCCTTCCTCTTCGAGCTGCTCCATGATGCGGGCGGCGCGGGGATAGCCGATGCGCAGCCCCTCTTTTCATTTAAGGACGGCAGGCGGGCCTGCCCGCCGCACAAGGCTTTGGCAGGCGGGAATAGATTAAAACCGGGGTGAAGGGGCAAAGATACCCATTGACAACCCGCAATCTAGTAGTACAATTAAAGGCAGCCACTATCCACCCAAGGAGGTCAAAAATGCTGCTCGCTGCTCAAATCATTCTCATAATAGCCGGTGCACTTTTGCTCATCGATGCGGCGTTTATGTTCGCCCGCCGCCCCAATCCCATAAATAAGGACTGGCCCCTACCCTGCCCGGTTACCCTGACACTCCTGGGAGTGGGTATTATTCTCTATATCGTTGAAGGCCTTTAAGACAGGGCTAAAAAACAGAATATAATTTTATTCAAGGAGGTCAAAAATGGCAGCAGTCCCCAAAAAGTTGAAGTTCCTGCTCTTCGGTATGGGGGCCAAGTTCCACGGGACGGTGGCGCTGGTCCTGGAGTTCCTGGGCTTAATCTGCCTGATACTGGGCATAATAGCCGCCTTCAAGAACGACTCCATCGGCATATGGTCGACGGAATGGTTCCTGATAGCGATTGCCCTCTGGATATGGGCGCTGTGGTCTTGGCTGACGGCTTACGTCGCCGCCAAGGAATAACAGCCCGCGGTAGAGAGTAAACTTATAAATTAATATATCTAGCCCTAAAAGGGAGGAGTAGACATGGCACAAAGCTTTATGGAGAAACGTTCCGACTCCAAATGGGTAGCGAAAATGACAGGTGTATCGGGGATGTGGGGTGGTACTCTCTGGTTTATCGGCTTTGCCTTCGCCATATTAGGCATCATTGCTGATGTCACCAACGGCACCCTTGGCCTGACCATGATGGCCTGGTTCATGCTGGCCATCGTATTTCACCTGGCTAGCTTGTCTTACTGGATCTCCTGGGCGTTGGGCGTGTATTTTAAGAGCAAGAAATAAGAGCTAGCTTCCCTCATCCCGCCGGAAGCCTTCTTCTTCGAGCTGTTCCATGATGCGGGCGGCTCGGGGATAGCCGATGTGCAGCCGCCTCTGCAGGAAAGAGGTGGAGATGTGCTGGTGCTCCCGCGCCAGCTGCCGGGCGGCTTCGAGCAGCGGGTCGGGCGGGTAGGTCCCACTCACCCCCACCGTGGGGATGGCAATCTCCTCAACCTTCAGCGGCGGTGCTTCTTCCTTCTGCTGGCTGCTCCAGAAATAGACCAACCTCTCCCTCTCCGCGTCGGAGACGTAGCAGCCCTGCAAACGCTTGGGCTTGGCCGCCTCGGTGGGCATATAGAGCATATCCCCCCTCCCCAAAAGCTTCTCGGCGCCACCCATATCGAGGATGGTGCGCGAGTCCACCTGGGAGGTAACGGCAAAGCTGATGCGGGTGGGGAAGTTGGCCTTAATCAGGCCCGTGACCACATCCACCGAGGGCCGCTGCGTGGCCACGATAAGGTGAATGCCCGTCGCCCGCGCCAGCTGGGCTAGTCGGCAGAGGACGTGCTCCACCTCGTCGAAGCCGGCCATCATCAGGTCAGCCAGCTCGTCGATGACCAGCACCAGGTAGGGCAGCTTCTCGTCGCCCTCATGGCTCTTGTTATAGCCCTCGATGTTGCGCGCACCGTCAGCGGCCAGCTTCTGGTAGCGCTTATCCATCTCCTGGTTGAGCCAGCGCAACGTGCCCAGCGCCTTGTTGGTATCGACGATAACCGGCGCCGCCAGGTGCGGTATGCTGTTGAAAGAGGTCATCTCCACCCGCTTGGGGTCAATCATGATAAAGCGAACGTCCGTCGGCGTGCAGTGCAGCAGCAGACAGCAGATAATAGAGTTTAGGCAGACCGTCTTGCCGCTGCCGGTGGCTCCGGCGATAAGCAGGTGGGGCATCCGGGAGAGGTCGGCGGCCACCGCCTCCCCCCCCACCCCCTTGCCCAGCGCCAGCGATAGCTTGGCTTTAGGCTTGAGCTTCTGGAAGACGCTGGTCTCGACCACCCCCCGCAGGCTCACCAGCCCGTAGATGGTATTGGGCACCTCGATGCCCACCAGTGATTTTCCCGGCACGGGGGCTTCGATGCGGATGCTGGGGGCGGCCAGGGCTAAAGCCAGGTCGTTAGAAAGCGAGGTAATCCGTTCCACCTTGACCCTGGTCTTGGATACCTCCTCCTGCCTCGCCTTGATGTTGCCGTCCTTGTCCCGCTCCTTGACCTCTTTCATCTTGCGGTCCCAACCCGGCTCGACGCCGAACTGGGTCACCACCGGCCCCGCGTTTATCTGCACCACCTTGGCGGCAACGCCGTAGCTGGCTAAGGCCTCCTCAATAAGGTGAGCGCGCTGCATGTTATCCGCCTGCCCAAACTCCACATCGGGGATATTATCCAGGATATCGATAGGCGGCAATCTCCAGCCGTCAACGGTAACCAGCGAGGGGGACTCGCCGTACTTCTTCCATACTTCTTGAGCCACTTGCCTCAATTCCTGCTGGCCAGGGGTGGGGGTAAGCGCCGGAGCTGACGCCGATGTTACGAAGGGCGTTGCCTCGGCATCGGGCGGCTTTGTCAACGGTGGGCCAATAACGGTGGGTTCCATCGGCCTGTCCAGCGGGCCGGGCTCGGTATAGACCCTCTCTCGGGGAGCGGGCCGCTTGCTCCCGAGCCATCTCCAAAATCTCTTGAGCTGCCGCCAGCAAAAGCCGGGGGCGATAAGGATAAAGCCCAATAGCGTCAAACCGATGAGCCGGAAGACTCCCCCAACACCGGAGTCGCCGATAATGCCCTCGCCGAAGCTGCCACCCAGCCCGAAGAAGGCCAGTATCCCCCAGACGACAAAGATAAAGGCGACGGCGCCCAGCCACTGGTTCCAGTGGTAGATAACGGCCAGTACCCGCCGCCCCCAGATTACCCCGATGATAAAGCCGAGGGCGAGAAAGAAGAAGAGCAGCCCCCAGCCGAAGAGGTCGGTGCTGCCCGCCCAGACGCTGTCCACCCAGCCGGAGATGTTATCCCACTGCCAGATGAACAGCCCCAGGAAGATGACGGTCAGTATCAGTCGGCGCACCGGCGCCGAAAAGACGAAACGCCAGAAACGCCTCCACCCCGAACCCTTTTGGGGCTTGGGTTGAGAACGGGGCTGGCGGTTGGCGCTGCGTCTCCTGGCCATTTAGTTACACCTTGACCATAACCGGCAAAATCATGGGTCGGCGCTTGGTCTGGTCGTAATAGAATTTATTTAAGATGTCCCTGACCTTGGCATTGATATAGCCCCACTCAGCGGGGCGTACACCGCTGTGGTCCAGAGTTTTAGCCACCAGGTCGCGGCTTTTATCTATCATATCCTTAGTCTCCCCAGGCTCGACGAAGCCCCGGGAGATGATATCCGGGCGCCCTACCAGCTTCCCAGTCTGCCGGTTAACCGTGATAACCACCATAACCACTCCATCCCGCGATAGCATTCTCCGGTCACGCAGAACAACGCTACCGATGTCGCCCACGCTCAGGCCGTCGACATAGACGTTGCCCGAGCTGACCTTGCCCGTTACCTTGCCCCCATTGGGGCCCAGTTCGAGGATATCGCCGTCCTCCAGCACAAAGATATTCGATTTGGGAATACCCACCGACTCGGCCAATTGGGCGTGCAGGCTCAGGTGGCGGTACTCGCCGTGGACGGGGATAAAGAAGCGGGGCCTGACCAGGTTGAGCAGCAGCTTCAGTTCTTCCTGGCTGCCGTGCCCGTGGACATGCACCTTGGCTACTTTATCGTAGAGCACCTGCGCCCCCTGCTTGAAGAGGGCATCCACGGTGCGGTTAATCAGCGCTTCGTTGCCCGGCACCGCCGTCGCCGAGAGGACAACGGTGTCCCCCTTGATGATATGGACGTGGCGGTGGTCTCTATTAGCGATGCGCACCAGCGCCGAGGTCGGCTCCCCCTGGCTGCCCGTGGTCACCAGGACCACTCTATTGGGCGGCATCTTTTTAAGCTCGTCTATATTGGCCAGTATGCCGTTGGGCGCCTTGAGGTAGCCCAGCTCCAGCGTCATCTTGACGATATCGGTCATGCTGCGCCCGACGACGAAGACCCGTCTATTGTGTTTTGCGGCGGCGTCGATGACCTGCTGGATACGCGATACCAGCGAGGAGAAGGTGGTCACAATCACCCTCCCCGGTGCGTCGGCCATGACCCGGTCCAGCGTCTCCCCCACTATCCGCTCCGAAGGGGTATAACCGGGCAGCTCGGAGTAGGTGGAGTCGGAGAGCAGGAGCAGTACTCCCTGCGCCCCCAGTCGCGCCAGACGGGAAAGGTCGGTGGGTTTGCCGTGGACGGGGGTATAGTCCAGCTTGAAGTCCCCGCTGTGGACGATGGTGCCTATCGGGGTATTTATAATCAGCCCGGCGGCGTCGGGTATGCTGTGGCAGACGGGGAATAACTCCACCCTGAACCGCCCCAGCGATATCGGCTGGCCGTAGTCTACCGAATTGAGCTTGGCCCCCTCCAGCGCCTTTCTCTCCTTGAGCTTCACCGAGATTAAGCCGTGGGGCAGCCTGGTGGAATAAACGGGCACGTTGAGCTGGGGCAGGAGATAGGGCAGGGCGCCGATATGGTCTTCATGGCCGTGGGTAATAACGATACCCCTTACCTTCTCCTTATTCTCCAGCAGGTAGCTGATGTCGGGGATTACCAGGTCTATTCCCAGCATTTCCTCCCCGGGGAACATAAGACCGGCATCAATAACCATGATGTCGTTCTCGTATTCCAACGCCATCATGTTCTTGCCGATTTCGGATAACCCCCCCAGGGGGATTATCTTTAGCTTTGATTTTCTTTTTGGTTTTCTCACTTGGTTTCACCTAGAACATGGTTAACTGCTCAGGTGGTTTTTCCTCCTTAATTGTCTCTGGCTGGGTAAGCAGTGTCGGTATCTTGAGCATATCCGCCTCTATCTCCTGGCGCAGGCTGCCTTGATGTAAGGCCGCCGCGGGGTGATACATGGCGTAATAGAGCACGTTGTCCCGCCTCTGGACGGTGCCGTGAATCTTGCTGATGCTCTTGCCGGGGAAGAACATGGCCATCGAATAACGCCCTAAGGTTACAATCATCCTGGGGCTGATTATCTCTATCTGGCGCTCCAGCCACACGCGGCAATTCTGGATTTCCATGGGCAAGGGGTCTCGGTTCCCCTGAGGACGGCACTTTATCACGTTGGCGATAAAGACCTGTGCTCGATTCAGTCCGATAGATGCTAGCAGTTCGTCGAGGTATTTCCCCGCCGGCCCCACGAAAGGTCGCCCTTGCTGGTCTTCGTGCCAGCCTGGCGCCTCACCAATGAACATGATATCGGCAGCCTCCGCCCCTTCTCCAGGCACCACCCTGTTTCGATATTTTGCTATTTCACACTGCTGGCAAAGCGCTATTTCTTTATTTAGCTCGCTCAGAGCCGACATACTCACCAGCCTTTTAAATATGATAGCACGGGCAATATGTCAAGTCAATTGAAAGATTCGCCCCATTGTCATTGCGAAGAGCGCAGCAACGAAGCAATCTCTATGAATCTCCCCACCATGTTTAGCGTACGTGTTGTCTTCCCACCCAATACCCACCCTATAGAGGTTAGACCTCTATAAACTCCTTATTTTCTGGGGTGTTTAAGAGGGGGTAAGACCCCCTCTTAGAAAGACTTCCGTTGGGTGGGCAGGGCTGGACAAAATTACGCACGCTGACAGAGTGGGGGGTTCTAAAAAATCCGACAAACACCCCCCCCCTTTATTGACACTAACTTGGCGCAGTTGTAGACTTTATCAAAGCAGAAGAGGAGAAGCCATGGATTTTCTACGCAAGGTTGACCCGGAGATAAGTCAAGTTATCGCCCAGGAAGGCAAAAGACAGAAAGAGACCATCAACCTCATCGCCTCGGAAAACTACGCCAGCCGGGCAGTCATGCAGGCCGAAGGCACCTTCCTGACCAACAAATACGCCGAAGGCTACCCAAGCCAGCGCTATTACGGCGGCTGCGAAAACATGGATACCATTGAGGAACTGGCTATCGAGCGGGTCAAGAAACTGTTCCGCGCCGACCACGCCAACGTCCAGCCCCACAGCGGCTCCCAGGCCAACATGGCGGCCTATTACGCCCTGCTGGAATACGGCGACACCGTCCTGGGCATGAGCCTGGCCCATGGCGGCCACCTCACTCACGGCGACAGGGTCAGCTTTTCGGGCAAGTCCTATAACTTTATTCACTACGGCGTCAACCGCGAAACGGAACGGATGGACTATAAAGAGATTGAAAGGCTGGCCAAGAAGCATAAACCCAAATTGATTGTGGCCGGAGCCAGCGCCTACCCCCGTATCATTGATTTCGAGCGCTTTCGTCAGATTGCCGATTCGGTGGGTGCCAAGCTGATGGTGGATATGGCCCACATCGCCGGGCTGGTGGCGGTGGGCTTACACCCCACCCCCATTCCCTACGCCGAGGTCATCACCTCGACGACGCATAAGACGCTGCGCGG
>CAYNFV010000055.1:3785-6972 GCA_964396645.1 uncultured Dehalococcoidales bacterium | reverse complement strand
ATGCTTGACGGCAAGATTATCGAAGAAGGTCCCTCAAATGAAATCATAGCCGCACCGAAGCAAGGCTATACCAAGAACCTATTGAGAGCAGCCTCAGCTCTGCGTTCAACCGAATCCAGCAATGTCGAGCAGCCAACGCTAAATCCACCTATTGATGAGGGAGCCTTATGACAGCATCACCCAGGGGCAGCAGCTAAAACGCCTATTCTGTTACCTCTAAGGCAAAAAACAGCGGTTTGTTTACCACCGCAGAAAGCTTTTTTGCCCTTATACTAAAGGTAATATTATTACCAAAAAGTACCCCTGGCGCGACTCGAACGCGCGACACGCGGTTTAGGAAACCGCTGCTCTATCCACTGAGCTACAGGGGCATGTCCTTAAAGCCTTTTAGATTATAACAGCTTTGGCAGACAATACAAGCAGAGCGGTTTGTGCCCGTAGTTTACGGTTTTCAATCAGCTTTAGCCAGGGTATAATACGGTCAACCAGATGGCCGAAGAACGGGAATGGTACCGAAGGGAAGCCAAAGATGTCTTAAGCACCCTTAAGTCCGGGCGCGAGGGCTTAAATGCGCCCGAGGCTCAAAAAAGATTGGGGCGCTACGGCGCCAACGAGCTGTCCGAGAAGAAGGGGATTTCCCCCTGGGCGCTTTTTTTAAGGCAGTTCAAGAGCTTCCTCATTATCATCCTGCTTATCGCCGTGGTGCTTTCGGCGGTGCTGGGCGAGGTCGCCGACGCCGTTATTATCGGCATCATCGTTCTCTTTGCCACTAGCTTAGGCTTCTTTCAGGAGTACCGCGCCGAGCGGGCCATGGAAGCGCTGAGGAGAATGGCGGCGCCGATGGCGTCGGTGCGGCGGGGAGGCAAAGAGGTCGAGATACCGGCCAGGGAATTAGTCCCCGGCGACATCATCATCCTCAGGACGGGCGACCACATCGCCGCCGACGCCCGCCTCATCGAGGCGGTCAACCTCAAGACCAACGAAGCCCCCCTCACCGGTGAGTCTACCCCCGTCGAGAAGAATACCAGTGTTATTAAAGCCGAGGCGCCCCTCGGCGACCGGAGCAACATGCTCTATATGGGGACGGCGGTCATCGACGGGAGGGGCGGCGCCATTGTTACCGCCACCGGCATGACCACCGAGTTCGGCAAGATTGCCAGCCTGCTTCAGGAGGTCAAGCCAGAGAGAACGCCGCTGGAGATTAACCTCGACCGCACCGGCAGGTGGATTGCCATCGGCGCGCTGGTTCTCTGTTTCGTCCTGGCCGGGCTGGGGGTGGCCAGGGGCCATGAGCTTCTGGAGATGTTTATCTGGGGCATCGCCCTGGCGGTGGCGGCCGTGCCCGAGGCTTTACCCGCCGTAGTGGCCATCAGCCTGTCGCTGGGCGTGCGCCGCATGGCCAAGCGCCACGCCCTTATCCGAAAGCTGCCCGCCGTGGAGACTTTGGGCAGCACCACCTTTATCTGCTCCGACAAGACGGGGACGCTCACCCAGGGCAAGATGACGGTGCGGCGCATATACGCTGACGAAATGTCTATAGATGTCAGCGGTGTCGGCTACGAGCCCGAGGGCGAGTTCTCCGTAGGCGGCGAGAAGATAGGCGTTGAGTCCGAATCAGCTCTAGAGAGGCTACTGCTTATCGGCGCTTTGTGCAACGACACGGCGCTCACCGCCTGCGGTCGGAGCTGGGAGGTAAGCGGCGACCCCACCGAGGGCTCGCTGCTGGTGGCAGCGGCCAAGGCGGGCTTGTGGTCTGAGCCGCTTAACCGCCAGTTCCCCCGCATCGGCGAAATCCCCTTCTCTTCGGAGCGGAAGCGGATGACCACCGTCCACCAAACGCCGCAGGGCAGCCTCGCCTATTCCAAGGGGGCACCGGAGCTTGTCCTCGCCTCCTGCCGCTATATCTGCGCCGAGGGTCGGGAGAGGGAGCTGACTGATAAAGATAGGGAGCGCATTATCGCGGTGGGGAGGGGGATGCTGGACGACGCCCTGCGCGTTCTGGGCTTCGCCTACAAACGGCTGGAGGATGGTGAGATAACCGAGTCAATCGAGCATGACATGGTCTTTAGCGGCATGGTGGGCATGATTGACCCGCCGCGCCAGGAGGCCAAGGAGGCGATAGAGCGCTGCCAGCGGGCGGGGGTAAAGTCGGTGATGATAACCGGCGACCACAAGGAGACGGCGGTGGCCATCGCCCGCGAGCTGGGGCTGCTCGAAAAGGGGCTGGCGCTGACCGGCATCGAGCTCGACAATTTAAGCCAGCCGGAGCTGGAAGATATGGTGGAGAGGATAGAGGTCTATGCCCGCGTTTCGCCGGCGCATAAACTGCGCGTGGTGGAGGCCCTGACCAAGCGGGGGCACGTGGTGGCTATGACCGGGGACGGCGTCAACGACGCCCCGGCGCTGAAGAGGGCCGATATCGGCATCGCCATGGGCATCACCGGCACCGACGTCACCACCGAGGCGGCCGACATGGTCTTAACCGACGATAACTTCGCCTCCATCGTGGCTGCCATCGAGGAGGGGAGGGGAATCTTCAGCAACATCAAAAAATACCTGATGTACCTGCTCTCCTCCAATATCGGGGAGATACTGCTCATGGCGGGGGCTATCCTCTTCGGGCCGCTGCTGGGGCTGCCGGCGGGGGCAATTCCCCTGGTGGCGATACAGATACTCTGGGTGAACCTGGCCACCGACGGCCTGCCCGCCATCGCCCTTTCCGTCGACCCGCCCGACCCCGACCTGATGACGCAGAAGCCGCGCCCGCGGGGGCAGGGTATCTTTACCAGAGAGGTGGTGGCGCTGATGGTGGTGGGTGGGGTCTGGTCGGCTCTGGTCAACCTAGGGGTCTTCAAATGGGCGCTGGATGCGGGGCGGGGGATGCTTGAGGCGCAGGCGCTCTGTTTTCTTACCCTGGTGCTGATACAGTTCTTTAAGGCCTACAACTTCCGCTCCGATAAGCAGTCGATATTCAAGCTCGGCTTTTTTAAGAACCGGTGGCTTAATATTACCATTCTCTGGGAAATCGCCCTGCTGGCGGTCATCATCTATACGCCCGCCTTGCAGTCGCCCTTCCACACCTTCCCCTTGAACGGCTGGGACTGGCTGTTAGTCGTCCTGCTGGCGGCCACGGTCTTCCCTGTTTTGGAGCTGACCAAGGCTATCTTCCGCTGGCGGGAGAGAAAGA
>CAYNFV010000055.1:0-3685 GCA_964396645.1 uncultured Dehalococcoidales bacterium | reverse complement strand
GCACAGATACTGGGCTTTATCGGCATCCTCCTGGCCATTGGTTTCCTGGGGGACTATCTTTTCCGCAAGATTAGCTTCCCCGATATACTGATACTATTGGGACTGGGCTACCTGATAGGGCCCGTTTTCGGGATAATTGACCCGGCGGAGATAGCCCCGGCATCGCAGATAATCGCCAGCCTGGCTCTGGTCGTCATCCTCTTCAACGGCGGGCTGGACCTCCATTTCTCCGTCGTCCTGTCCAGCGCCCCCCGGGCGCTGGTGCTGGTCATAATGGGTATCGCCGCCAGCACGGCGGGGGTAGCTTTCCTGGCCCATCACCTCTTGGGCTGGGACCTGATGAGTAGCCTCTTACTCGGCGCCATTCTAAGCGGCACCAGCCCTTCCATAGTCATGCCCCTGGTCAGCCGGGCCAAGGTTCCGGGCAAAGTATCCTCGGTATTGAGCCTGGAGTCGGCCTTTGACGGCGCCCTGGTTATTGTCATCGCCCTGGTTATCCTGCAGGTTATGACCGGTGAGCACATTGGCGGGGTGGCGTTGGGTGGGGATGAGGCTTCGATGGTCGGCCAGGCTATTGCCATAAGGTTTGCCATCGGGGCGGGGATAGGTGCCGCCGCTGGCTTTTTCTGGCTCTGGATTCTGACCCTTATCGAGGGGGAGACCTTTGACGATATATTGACCCTGGCCATTGTTTTTATGCTCTACTTTGCCGTGGAGAGCATACAGGGCAGCGGGGTAATCTTCGCTCTTACCTTCGGCATAATCCTGGGCAACGGCGTCGAGGTCGCCCGACTATTGCGGATTAAACGGACGGTTGAGATACACGATATGATGAAAAAATTCCACTCCCAGATGTCTTTTCTGATAAAGACCTTCTTCTTCGTCTATCTGGGACTGATGCTGACCTTTGATAAAAGCGATGTGGTTATAGTCGGCGTGGTGCTGTCTTTCGCCCTCCTCTTGGTTAGATACATCGTGGTACTGCTCACCTCAATCGGCAGCGGCACCCTGTTTAAAAACAGCGGTTTCTTGACCACCATGTTGCCCCGGGGGCTGTCGGCGGCGGTGGTGGCCGAGATAGTGGTCGTGGCCGGCATCGCCAACGCCGACGCCTACCCCGACATCATAATGGTGGTCATCGTGGCCACCGTCATCATCGCCGCTATCGGGATTCCTATCTTCGCCAGGAAAGGACCGGTGGAGCCACCGAAGCCGGAGCTATCGGGGGACGAGGAGATTAAGTCTTTAGAGGATAACGAGTCTTTAGAGGAATAGGTGGCAGAGGACGAATGGTGAGGTGGTGGAGATAGGGTATCAATAGGTAGAACTTTTTCTACCACTTTTACCCTAGCATTATAAATAGTTACATTCTTCAAGCAACTTGAACTACTTGCTTGTTACCTGTACAAAAATCCTTATCACAGACCTAAGTCCACTTGGTGAGTATCTCTTCTCTCTGAAATGTCTTTGTACTCAGGAAGAAGAGAATTATATCTGCTGCCAGAATGACGGCAGAAATAATCAGAAGAGTCTTGGTGTCTAGCGATATTGCCCCGACTTCGCTGGCGACATAAATAGCGGCGAGAGGAAGCATGATGAAAAGACCTTGCATTTGAGCAGCGCGTGCGTCGCTAGCTCTCGAAGAAACAATGACACTCCATTCGACAGAAAGAATGGCAGAAAGCGGTGCAAGTAATAAGAGTATTAGACCGATGGTCCAGTTGGGAAAATACAAATAACCGAGTGTATTGTGGGTCACGAGATCGGCTAACACCATAAAAACGATAGAGCTGATGTAGATTGCGGCGATGGGTGGAATGAAGGCGGCAATGCTTTTGCCAAGAAGAAGTTCGCTATCTGTGATGGGTGCAGCCAGGAGTGGTTCCAGACTTTTCTCGATCTTTTCACCGACTAGGCTATAGGAAGCCAAGACAGTAGGTAGCGTTGCTGCCCCGATTAGGAAGAAGAAGGAAAATGCGTTCATTATGATCGGTAGCCGCGTGCTACTAAGGCCTCCCTGTCTTGCCCCTACAAAATGGAGTACAAGTGGGAGACCAATGCCAACTATAAGAGGGAATATAACTAATGAATAAAGGGCATACTTCTTCCTTAAGAATATTCTCATATCCTTGGTAGCGACAATCCAGGCCTTCGACATTCTCATTTCGTTTCCTTCACGATTTGCAAATAGACATCTTCTAGCGTCGGGACCAGTTGACTGACCTCTCTCACCTGACCTACGCTTGAGGTGATGGCAGCAATGATAGTCGGATTTTCTTTGTCAGGATTGGTCACATCAATAATCAACTTATCGCCGGAGACTTCAATTTTGTTCGGAATGCGCTTTCTCAAAGCACTAACCAAAGCCTCGTTTACTTGAGCAAGCCTTATTTCTGTTTTGGGTTTAGAGAGAGATTCCCTGAGCTGTTCAGGGTTACCAACGGTCAGGAGTTTCGTTTTTATTATGCCGATTCGGTCGCAGACCCTCTGGGCTTCATCGAGATTATGCGTGTTGAGGAAAATGGTCCTGCCTTGCTTCTTGATTTCCAGGATGAAATCCCTGACGGTCTTGGCTGATTCGGGATCCAGGTTGGCAGTAGGCTCATCCATGAAGAGTATTTGGGGATCGTGAATCAGGGCACGAGCTAACGCCAGCTTTTGTTTCATCCCTTTAGAAAATGAGCCTGCCCGGATGTCTTTCCTTTCCCAGAGTCCCAACATCTTGAGAAACCGCTTGATGTTTTCTTTCCTGCGTTCTTCAGGGCATTCATACAGTTTTCCGTAAAAGTCGAGATTTTCAAAGGCCGTCAAATCGTCGTAAAGACCAACATTATCTGGGACTAGACCAATCATTTTCCTGATCTGTAAGGAATCTGCAGCTTTACTTATTTGATAGTCTACTATCGTGGCTTCCCCACCAGTCTTTGATATCAGACAGCAAAGCATCCTGATAGTGGTGGTCTTGCCGGCGCCGTTCGGCCCTAAGAAACCAAAGACCTCGCCTTCTTTTACTCGGAAGGTAAGTCCTTCGACCGCAGTAACTTCACCAAACTTCTTGGTAAGGTTTTCAACGGTTATCAAAGGGATTCACCTAATACATAGGATTCTAAAAAACATTCGCCACTGGCAATAATTATACACCTTTTTATTAAACGGGATATCCATTGGCTTTTCAGGCAAGGTTTTACTGATATCGGAGTTTTCCATCACATTTGAGTATTTGGTATCTCAGAAGGTGGTCAATACTGGGGATAAAATGACAACTTCTTGAACACTTTTTAGCAACTGCAGGACATTAAAGTTCACTAAAAGAAAACTGGAGATAGGGGGATTCGAATCCTCGGTTGGGTCGGGGGAATAGGTGGCAGAGGACGAATGGTGAGGTGGTGGAGATAGGGGGATTCGAACCCCCGACCTCTGCCATGCGAAGGCAGCGCTCTCCCAATTGAGCTATATCCCCACTTGTAGGAGAGATTATAACATATTTTGCCCCGCCCCACCCCGAATTTATCTATTCCCGCCCTCCGCCCTTTAAGGTAGAAGGGGGGCAAAGCCCCCTTTCAAACCCCCAAAAGCGGGGCAGGGGTAATCCCTACAGGGGGATATATAAGGGGTACCACCCTTATAGGGTGGGTTTTGGGTGGGTCAAAACAACGTTCGATAGCAAAGGTGGGGTGGGTGGGAA
>CAYNFV010000054.1:0-7236 GCA_964396645.1 uncultured Dehalococcoidales bacterium | reverse complement strand
CTGGTGACCCCGTTCTTACCAAGAACGTGCTCTACCAACTGAGCTATGTGGGCACCCAGAATATTATACCAGTTTTTAGGTTAGAACATCTAATCCCTATTATATCAAAGTGGAGGGGGCAGGATTCGAACCTGCGTAGCCCTTAGGGCGGCAGATTTACAGTCTGCTCCGATTAACCACTCCGGCACCCCTCCCCACACAGACCACAGCCCGAGAGGGGAGTCGAACCCGCTAACCTACCGATTACAAGTCGGTTGCGCTACCATTGCGCCACTCGGGCATCCCAGCTACAGGTTAGCTGCAACATTATAAAAATGAAAGGTTTAAAAGTCAAGCTTGGTAGCGCATACCGGATTCGAACCGGTGATCTCCGCCTTGAGAGGGCGGTGTCCTAACCGCTAGACGAATGCGCCACCTAAAAAGGCTGGCCGCAACCAGAGGCACATAAAGCTTCCTCTAAAGCCAGCCAGGGTTATTATAACAGCGGCGGGCTAAAACGGCAAGACACACGGCGAGCTCAAGGCAGCTATGGATTTTCGGACATCTTGGCTAATGCCTCCAGGTTGGCTTTCTCCCGCTCCAGGAACTTTTCCCGGCCCTCGGTATAGGAGGGCAGCACCCACTTTATTTCCTTAAGGCTCTGCGTTATCGTCGGCAGCCACTGATAGGGTATGGATATCAGTATCCACCCCTCCTCGAAGACCTCTTTAGACTTCATGCCGAAAGCCAGTCCGGTGGGCGTGTAATTCACCTTACCGCTCCTAAAGGGGTAAATGTAAAGCCAGGCACAGCCCAAAACGCCCGTCGTCCTGGATTCCCTTATCTCGCCGCTGGTATAGCACATCGCCCTGAGCACAATTTCCGCCTGGCTGGTGCTGGCGGTAAGAATCAGCAGGTCAGGCTCGAAGGTCAGCTTGTCCAGGGTGGAGAAAGCAACATAGTTACAGATGCCCCGGGGCAGCTTGGGCAGGTGCTGGTAGAGGCTGCTGTTAGCCCGCGGCTCTTGAAAAATTTCCAGTTGAATCCCTATCTGCCCGCCCTCGGCGAATACGGGCAAGTCCTCCATGCCCAATACCGCCGACCCCAGGCAGCTCTCGTTATCTTTATCGAAGTAAAACGGGGTGCCCCTCTGCTGTGCTTCCTTGAGCATCTCGCAGAAGGAGAGGTTCTTGTCCAGGCGCTCGATACCCTTGGGCTTGTGTTCCAGGAACTTGACGCCTACGGGCGGATACTTGAAGTCAAACTTCTTGTAGATGGATAAATCGCTCTGAAGGGGTCTCATTTTAGCCTCCCAAAAATAAAATGGCTGGGGAAGAAGGATTCGAACCTTCCCTTACGGATCCAGAGTCCGCTGTCCTACCACTAGACGATTCCCCAGCACAAAAGGGATTATAACACGGAGCTACAGATAGGGCAATGACCCCATTTGACACCGCCCGCCTTAGTATCTATGCTTAAGCTATAGGAAGGAAGAAACTTGGCTGACCTAACTGCCCTGCAGAAGAAACTGAGAGTAAAATTCAAAAACAAAGCCCTGCTGGAGCAAGCCCTGGTGCATAGCTCCTACATCAACGAAAACCCCGGCCTGGCCACTGGCGATAACGAAAGACTGGAATTTTTGGGCGACGCCGTACTGGGCTTTATCATCGCCGAGGAGCTCTACAAACGCTTCCCCCAGTTCAGCGAGGGCGAGATGACCCGCGTGCGCTCATCCATGGTGAGTCAGGTTGCCCTCTCCCGCCTGGCTAAAGCCATCAAGCTGGGCGACCACCTTTATTTGGGTAAGGGAGAAGAGGGGGGTGGGGGGAGGAGCAAGCCGGCCAACCTGGCGGGAGCTATGGAAGCCCTAACCGCCGCCGTCTTTCTCGACCGGGGCATGCCCGTCACCCGAAAATTCGTCCTCAGGCTGATGTCCAAAAAGATGGGCAAAGCACTCAGTAAAGGGGTAGAAGCCGACTATAAAACCAAACTGCAGGAGATTATGCAGGCTCAGCGGCAGCTAAAGCCTAAATACAGGGTTATCGAAGCCGTGGGCCCCGCCCACGACCGCCGCTTCACCGTTGAGGTAAGGGTAGGCGACAGCGTCATGGGGCAGGGGTCGGGCAAAAGCAAAAAGGCGGCTGAGGCAGAAGCCGCCCGCGTGGCTCTAGACAAGCTCTAAAGAGCTTTACACCATTGCTCCCCTTTGCTAAACTTTAACCATACTTAAGATAGAGGTGTGACTATGGGACGCCGAGATTACCGACATCGAGAAGCCAAGAAGCCGAAAAAGGACGATAAGAAAATAGCCCACCCCACTATCTTGACTCCGCCGGTCACGGTGGAGGTGATTAAAAAGGGGAAGAAGGGAAAAGAGGAGGAAGAGAAATAGCTGCTTACCAACAGCTTCAGCAAAGTGGGGAGTTAAGGGCCAGAGCGCAAAAAGCCCTCACCATTCTGGAAGAGTGCCGGCTCTGTCCCCGCGCCTGTGGGGTCAACCGCCTGGAGGGGGAGAGCGGCCAGTGCCGGGTCACCAGCCAGGTCATGGTCTCCAGCTACGGACCCCACCTGGGTGAGGAAGCCCCCCTAGTGGGCAGGAACGGCTCGGGGACTATTTTTTTCAGCTACTGCAACCTGCACTGCATCTTCTGCCAGAACTACACCATCAGCCAGCTCGGCGAGGGCAGCTCGGTAGCCAGCGAGACTTTAGCCGACATGATGCTCTCCCTGCAGGAAAGGGGCTGCCACAACATCAACCTGGTCAGCCCCAGCCACGTTGTGCCCTATATCCTGGATGCCCTGGATATAGCCGCGGCTAAGGGGCTTCACCTGCCCCTGGTCTATAACACCGGCGGCTATGATGCTATCGAAACGTTAAAGCTGCTGGACGGCATTGTCGATATCTATATGCCCGATATGAAATACTCCGATGGAAAAACCGCCGAGCGGCTATCGGGCATAAAGGACTACCCCAAAATCAATCGGGCGGCGGTCAGGGAAATGCACCGCCAGGTGGGCGACCTAAAGATGGATGAAAGCGGTATAGCCCAACGCGGCTTACTGGTGCGCCACCTGGTACTGCCCAACGGGCTGGCGGGGACGGAAGAGGTAGTAAAATTCCTCGCCGACGAGATTTCGGCCGAAACCTACCTGAATATTATGTCCCAGTACCGCCCCTGCTATAAGGCATTTGACATCCCCACCCTAAACCGCCCCCTGAAAGACAAAGAGTTTAACGATGCCGTCAACCTGGCTCACCAGCAGGGCTTATATCGGCTGGACAAAGAGCAATTCCCCCAATCACTGCGCTTCGTATTGAGATGAAAACGAAGGATTTAGCCGCGGTCAGGGCCTTGATATACGGCGACGTTCAGGGCGTCTTCTTCCGCGCCTTCGCCGCCCAAAAGGCAAGAAGTATGGGATTGAAGGGCTACGTGAGCAATCTACCACGGGGAGACTCGGTAGAGGTCGTCGCCGAGGGAGAAAGGAAGCGGCTAGAAGAGCTGGTCACCTATCTTAACGTGGGACCGCCCGCAGCCAGGGTGGAGAGGGTGATTACCAACTGGTCGGAACACAGCGGGCGCTATACCGAATTCAGTATAAGGTATTAGAGTTTAGCCTATCCCCTATTCTTCCAGCCCCACCCGCGCTTCCTTAATCAAATCCAGGTAATCGGTCTTAAGCTCCAATGCCTTTGAGGCTTCGCTGTCCACTTCATAAGGCTCGCCGACGAAAACCTGGCCGCACGGCTCAATCATGCCTCTAGTCGGGTTTGTCTCCCCGACAAACTTCTGGCGGGCTTCGATAATACCCAGGTCAAAAGGCAGGGTAAAATAGAGGTCGGCGATTACCTGTTCTATGCCCAATTCGTATAAATCGTCCCAACCCCAGGGCATCCCATCCCCGTACTTGCTGCTGGGCAGCACCGAGAGCAGGTTGGCTATGCTCAGCCACCCCTGCCCCTCAATGACTTTAAGCGGCGCCAATGTTATCAGGTAGTCGCAGGAAAGGATAACGTTAGGCACCCAGAAGGTGGGCACAATCAGGGGCTTGGGCAGGGGGTTATCCACCTCCACCCAGACGCAGTCCTTAACGTCCAGGGTCAAAACCCGGGGGAAGTTATAGCCCAGCTTCTGGTAGATGGGATAGACGGGCTCCTCGTTAGGGGTGCCGGCCAGGATAAGGACGTCGGCGTCACTAACCTGCCGGATGCCCTCAACTATCGCCAAGAGCATCTCCTGGCTGGTGCTCACCGGATAGGGCGTCGGGTAGGCGGCGCTGGGTTTAATCAAAACCCGCCGCGCCCGGGATATAACCGGTGGCGGTTCGAAGACGAACCCCGCAGCATCGAATATCAAGACTATACCTCCTCGCCCCAATCCAGCATTATCACCTGCACCGAATCCCCTTCCTTCACGCCAGGCTTATCCTCGGGCACAATCACCAGCCCGTTAGCCAGCGTCATCGAGGTCAAAATCCCCGAGCCCTGGGGCCCGGTAAGGCGGGCGAAGTATTTGCCCTCGCGCTTTTGCACGATGGCGCGGGCAAAGATACGCCGCCCGTCGGTGTTTTCAATCGGCTCTTCTATTATCGCTTCTATCATCGGCTTGGCCAGGTTCTTCCGACCCATCATCCTGAACATCGCCGGACGGACGAAGAGCTCGAAGTTAAGCATGGCGCTGACCGGATTGCCCGCCAGCCCGAAGAGGGGTATCTTTCTGATCCCATCCCCACCACCCAGCGCCCGAATCATGCCAAACGTCAGCGGCTTACCCGGTTTCTGCCGAACCTGCCAGAAGACAACCTCGCCCTCTTTAGCCAGGACGTCGCGCACGATGTCGTAATCGCCCAGCGAGACGCCCCCCGAGGTTACCAGCATATCGGCGTCCAGTCCCAGGTGGAGCCTGGATACCAGCGAACTTTCCACATCAGGGGCAATACCCAGTACTCTGGGAATCCCCCCGTAACGCATAACCAGGGCCGCCAGGCTGTAGCTGTTAGTGTTGTATATCTTGCCCTCGGGCAACGGTTTAGTGATATCCACTATCTCGTCGCCGGTAGCTAGAATAGCCACCACCGGACGGCGGATGACCTTTATCAGGCTGCGCCCCAGCGAAGCCAGCGCGCCAACCTCGGCGGGCCTGATTACCGTCCCCTTGTCCAGCACCATCATCCCCCTGGCTATATCCTCTCCCGCCCGCCGTATCTCCAGCCCCTTCGTTACCTCAGCCAGAATGCCCACTTCAGAGGCATCCGCTCCCCGCCCCGATTGGTCGGTATCCTCAAACTTGACCACCGCGTCGGCGCCCTTAGGTATGGCTGCCCCGGTCATAATCCTGACCGCCGTCCCCGGCTCCACCCTAGCCTGGGAAATAGAGCCGGCGGTTACGGTATCGATAACGCGCAGAATGCGGGGCGACTTCGGGCTGGCGCCATGGGTATCAGCCGCCCTGACGGCATAGCCGTCCATAGCCGAGTTATCCAGCGGCGGAATGTTTATGTCAGAGAATATATCCTCAGCCAGCACCTGTCCCAGACAGCTCAGGATAGGGCTCTCTTCCACCCCCAGAACCTCTATATGCTCCAGTATCTTCTCTAGAGCCTGCTCAACGCTTATCACTATTCTTTATCTCCTTGGCCAGTTGCTGCGCCTTCTCCAGGTCAGCCCGGGTATTGACGTTGAAAAAGCTCAGGTGGCGGGGGTCGAAGCGGTCAACTTCGTCGGCCTCCACGTACCTGACCCTAACCACCTCAAAAAGGTCGTCAATCTTCCTATTCCCCTGCTCGAGCAACCGCTCCAGGGGAGCTAAACAGCTCTTGGCATAAACGGCATGCAGCGGTTCCACCATATCGGCTAGACGGGGGACCACCAGGTCAAAACTAGCCGCAAGCCCAAGCATATAACGGAGCAAGGCTTTATTGAGGAAAGGCATATCACAGGCGACAGCAAGGTTATAATGTGCTCTCGATGCGGCTAGTCCACTAGCCAGACCAACCATAGCGCCTCGGCCCGGATAGGCGTCAGCGACTATTCTAAAGCTCAGGTTGCTAAACTGGGGAAGGGACTTACCTTCAGCCGTAACTATAATAATCTCGCTGCTAAAGGAACTGAGCTGGGTTAACACCCGTTGGAGCAAACTCTGGCTATCTACTGTCTCAAGTGCCTTATCCCGTCCCAAACGTAAACCCTTGCCCCCGGCAAGAACGATACATCCTATTTCCAAGATATGTTTCTCAGTCCCCCTAACCTCACCCCCATATTTAATTATACCACTACCGTCAACTGCCCAAAGCTATAATGCTGGTTTAAGCACGATGATCTGGCCAGCGTCGGGCAGCTCTCCGGCCTTAAACTCCACCTGGCTGGTATCCAGCCACTTTACCTTGGGCTTGCCGCGCAGGAACTCGTCCACGCCGGCAATGGCGGGCAGGCCCTTGTCCGTCCGGTAGTGCATGGGGATAATCACCCCGGGCTTTAGCTGCTCGCAGACCTCGGTGGCAACCTTAGCGTCGATGGTATAGTAACCGCCTACGGGAATGAGCAATATGTCGACCTTGCCTATCTCCCTCAGCTGCTTATCGTCGAGCAAGTGGCCCAGGTCGCCGAGGTGACAGAGCCTCAGCCTGTCCACCTCGAAGCAGAAGATAATATTACCACCCCTCATCCTCCCCCCCTCGTCATCGTGATAGCTGATTATGCCCTTAAATTTTATATCCTTAGCCGTAGATACCTCCGCCCGTCTCATCACCTGGGGGTTGCCCCCGACGGCGGCCACATTACAATGGTCAGAGTGGTTATGGCTCACGGTAACGACATCGGCCGTAGTTCTTATCTCCCCGTAGGTCAGGTCGGGGCTGGTAGTGTAGGGGTCGGTGATTATCCTCACCCCGCTATCCGAGGTGATAACAAAAGCGGAGTGTCCCAGGTATTTAATCTTCATGCTTAACCCCCTAAAAGTAATTGCCCACTGATTTAATCACCTCGACGACCAAATCCACGGTCAGGGCCAGGTCTTTAAGGCTCAAGACCTCCACCGGGGTGTGAATATATCGGGTGGCGATACTAATCACCCCCGAGGGGATGCCCTCCCGCGTCAGGCTGATGGCGGAGGCGTCGGTGGTGCCGCTCTCGGTGACATCCATCTGGTAGGGGATGCCCTTGGCTTTGGCCGTCTCGCGGAGCCACTCCAGCACCCTGGGGTGGGTAATCACCCCCCTCCCCCCGGCATCCATGACCGTAATCGAAGGCCCCTTGCC
>CAYNFV010000053.1:0-7290 GCA_964396645.1 uncultured Dehalococcoidales bacterium | reverse complement strand
GCCAGAAAGCGCTCCATGCTCCCCAGCACGGTGCGGTGCACCATGGCCACCATGTGCTCCTGCCCGTCCTCGCCGATATAGTTGACGTCGAAGCGCGCCGGCAGGTTAAAGTCCACCTGTATCGTCGGCCCCTGCCAGCCCCGCCCCACCGCATCCTCGAACTTTATATCAATCTTGGGCCCGTAGAAGACCCCCTCGCCGGGGTCAATTTCGTAGGCTAGCTTTTGACGATCAAGAGCCTTGGCCAGGGTATCGGTGGCTTGCTCCCAGATTTTGGTATCGCCGGCGTATTTTTCGGGCCGTGTAGAGAGATAAACACTGTAATTGCTGAAGCCGAAGGTATCCACCATAAAAAGGGCCAGGTCGAGCACACCGACCACCTCGTCCTCCAGCTGGTCGAAGCGGCAGAAGATGTGGGCATCGTCCTGGGTAAAGCCACGTACTCTGGATAGACCGTGCAGGACACCGGAGCGCTCGTAGCGATAGACCGTGCCCAGCTCGGCATAGCGCAGGGGCAGCTCGCGGTAGCTGCGCTGGCTGGTCTTATAAATAAGGATGTGCCCGATGCAGTTCATCGGCTTGATTATGTATTCCTGCCCCTCGACGTTTATGGGGTCGTACATATTCTCGCGGTAGAAGTCCCAGTGTCCGCTCTTCTTCCAGAGGTCGAGCTTGCCGATGTGTGGGGTATAGAGTAATTCGTAGCCCCGCTTGAGGTGCTCGTCTTTCCAGAAGTCCTCAATGACGCGCCGTATCGTCGAGCCCTTGGGGTGCCAGTGGACTAAACCGGGCCCCGCCTCTTCATGGATGCTGAAGAGGTCCAACTCCTTGCCCAGCTTGCGGTGGTCGCGCCGCGCCGCCTCCTCCAGCTTTTTGAGGTATTCGTCCAGGGCCTTCTCAGTCTCGAAGGCGACGCCGTAGACACGCTGCAGCATTGGGTTATGCTCGTCCCCCCGCCAGTAAGCCCCGGCGATGCTCACCAGCTTGAAGGCTTTAATCTCGCCGGTGGAGGCAACGTGTGGTCCCCGACAAAGGTCAACGAAAGAGCCCTGCCGATATACACCCACCTTCTCGTCTTCTATCTCCTCGATTAGCTCCAGCTTGTAGGGCTGCTTGGCAAATAGAGAGCGAGCGTCCTTCTTGCTCAGCTCCTCACGCTTGAAAGGCAGGTCGGCCTTGACCAGCTCCTTCATCTTGGCCTCGATGACGGGCAGGTCTTCCGGGGTCAGGGGGCGGGGCAGCTCGAAATCGTAATAAAAGCCGTCCTGAGTGGCCGGCCCGATGCCGAACTTGGCGTCGGGGAACATGGAAAGAACCGCCTCCGCCAAAACATGAGAGGCGGAGTGGCGCATTGTCTCCAGTTTTTGGCTATCGTCTTGAGGCTTCTTGGCGGGAACCATAGCTGTTTGATTATATCAGCTAGGGGCGCTTATGTGCAATTGAGGTATAGCGGATTGACTATGGTTTTGTAGATGAGCTAAGGTCGGTGGTGATTTAAGGCGCCACCTTCCAGGCCTTCTTCTGGTAGTTGCGCGGCGGCCTGAACTCCTTGAGCCTGTCCAGCTGCCCCAGCCTCTCCAGGCGCTTGTAGATAAGCTCCCAGGCGCAGTCCCGCTCCGGGTCGAGCTCGCACTTGCCCTCTCTAGCCCCGCCGCAGGCGCCGTTGAGCAGCCCCTTGGCGCAACGCGTAATCGGGCAGATGGCGCCGGTCAGCGCCAAAACGCAGTCGCCGCAGGAAGAACAGCTGTCGATTATAGCACCCTCTTCCCGCTCGTCGATGCCGACGAAGTGGGAGTTCTGGGCGGGAATAGCGGGCAGGTCGGGAAAAACCTCGGCAACAGTTTGAGGCCCCGCCCCACAGGCGAGAGAGAGCACGGCGTCAATGTCCTCAACGTAGGGTTTTATCGTCAATTTGGTCAGCACGGAATCGCACTGCTTGACCACCGAGGTCAGCTTGAACTCGAACTTCTTATTCTTGAGCTTGCCGGCCAGTTCCAGCAGCTGCTTTAAGGTCTTGGCTTCCCTCATCCCCCTCGGCGGCTGGGTGCAGCCGTCGCAGCCGGCGATTAATATCTTTTTGTAGGGAGATATTGATTCCACTATCTCGTCCAGAGGCTTCAGTACGGTTACAATCATTTTGCCTTCCCCTTCTTACCAATAGCTTCTATCTTCTGGCGGAACTGCTTTATGGCCTCCTCCGCCTTTCCTTCATAGCGCGGCGATACCGAGCTAAAGCCTATTCTCTCCCCTAGCCCGAGTTGCTCCAGCTGCTCTTTGATTTTAGCCACCACGTGCTCGGCCTTGGCGCTTACCCCCTCCTGCTTGCAGTCGTCCTCGGAGCAGGCGATGACTATAACCCCGTCGGCGCCGTTCTGCAAAGCCTCCAGGACATGGATGGCTTCAACCCGCCCCGAGCAGGGCAGCTCGATGGTGCGCACGTTGGGGCTGACATCGCCGTTCAAGGGCGGATAGAGCGCCCACTGGCAGCGAAAGACGATTATCTTAGGCGGCTCCATCTCGGCGATTAGCTCCGGCAGCAGGGTTGAGATTCTATCCCTCTCCCAGTTCTCCAGGTCGAGGGCGAAGGCGGGGCAGAGGGCAACACATAAGCCACAGCCGCGGCAGGCGTCCAGGTCAAAGCTTATCCCCCCCTCGCTGGAAAGCGTAGGGGCATCGTAGGGGCAGTAGAAGACGCAGTTGCCGCAGGCGATACATAGGTCCTTGTCCACCTTCACCTTTAGGCTGTTGTGCTTCATGGTTATGGCGTCCTGGCCGTAGCCTAATTGTGACAGCATGTAGTTCAAGGCCATAACGCGACGCTTGGTTAGCGGGCTGCCCCGCTGAAAGCGGCAGTAGTCCTCGTCGCAGGCGAGGATGTTAATCTTTTCCATCCCCTCTGCCATCATCTCCAAAAGCAGCTCCTCGGAGATGCGCCCGACGCAGGGCACGGAGAGTGGCAAGAAGTCTTTGACCCCGAAGAGCTTACCCACCTGGCCGAAGTCGGGGGCGCTGCCCTTGCACATAACCACCAGTGTGTCGCTCTTGTATTTTGGCTTCACCTTCCTCAGGTAGTTGAGCAGCGATTCGCGGTCGTAGTAGATGGTATCGATAGCCCGCGCCGGGCAGGCCGAGGCACAGATACCGCAGACCTGGCACTTCTCTATATCCAGTATGATTTTATCTTTTTCGTGGTCTCTGGTTATGGCGTCGTAGGGGCAAAGAGAGCCGCAGATAGAACAGCGGCTGCAATAGTCCTCGTTGATATTAACGGCTGGCTTGGCTTCGGCAACCTGCGTCAATATAGTCCCCTTTCTAGAGTCCCTACCGGGCTGTCCCTAAAGGTCAGGTGGCAACGACGGGAATGAAAATCGTTGGCTTCAACAATTTTAGCGCTAGATAGCCAGGCTGTCAATTTTTTAGTGTTTACCCTCACCATAGACTTTACCGTCATTGCGAGCGAAGCGAAGCAATCCCCTTGACCACCCACGTCCCCACTCTGTCAGCGAACGTCTTATCTTCCCACCCCACCCCGATTCTATATCTTTTCCCACCCGCCACCCTTTTAATGTAGAAAGGGGGCAAAGCCCCCTTTCAAAACCCCTAAAATGGGGGGTGGGGAGGCGTAACCTAAAATAAGGAATCTATAAAGGTTTAACCTTTATAGGGTGGGCATTGGGTGGGCAAACAACACCTGCGCTAAACAAGGTGGGGCGAGGCTTTATCCCCCCATTTTGTCATTCTGAAGGAGCGAAGCGACTGAAGAATCTCAAGAGACCCTTCGCTCCGCTCAGGGTGACAGTGAAAATCACCCCCCTCCACTTGACAAACCCCAAACCCTATGATACACTTGTTTTAATACAAATGTTTTAAGGAGAAAGCGATGGCTACGCCCACCAGAGAGCGTATCTTAAACTTCATCCGCCAGTTTCTCGACAAAAAGGGCTACGCCCCCACCGTCAGGGACATCGCCAAGGGCTGTGACATCAGCACGCCCTCCGTTGTCCAGCACCACCTCAACAAGCTTGAGGACGAAGGGCATATCCGCCGCGACCCGATGGTCTTCCGCAGCATCCAGCTCACCGACCGCAAGCTGGAAGCCGTCTCACTGGTGCCGCTGCTGGGCACCATCGCCGCCGGCAAGCCCATACCCGTGCCCACCGCCGAGACCTGGAACTCCGTCCCCGAGGAAACACTGCAGCTAACCGACGAGGTCACTAGGGGCAAGAAGGGCATCTACGCCCTCAGGGTCAAGGGCTTTTCCATGATTGACGCCCTCGTCGGCGACGGCGATATCGTACTTATCCAGCAGATGAGCAGCGTGGAAGAGGGCGAGATGGCGGCCATCTGGCTCAAGGTAGAGCAGGAGGTAACCCTGAAGCAGGTCTACCACGAAGGCGGTCGCATCCGCCTGCAACCGGCCAACAAAGAGATGGAGCCCATGTACTACCCGCCTGAAGACGTCGAGATTCAGGGCAAGGTAATCGGAGTATTACGCAAGCTATAGTCAAGGGGGACTGGAGCATTGGCTAAGATATTGGAAAAACCGGAAGAACTCAAGGTCACGGTGAACGTACAGGGGACACCCTTAACCCTGGCCCGCAACGGCGACAAGCAGCGTATCACCCGTGTCTACGAAAAGTGGCGCACCGAGGAGGAGTTGTTCGGCAGGGAGATGTCCCGCCACTACTTCCGCGTCAAGACCAACAAGGGCATGGTCTGCGATATCTATCGGGATATACCCGACGGCAACTGGTATCTCATCCGCATCCACGACTAGACAAAAACAAATTGACAGCTATGCTGGCGGCAATGGTAAACTGTCTATACCATGACCGATATAGGGACCGTGAGCCGCCAGCTAGCCGAGGCGCTCCAGAAACAAAGCGCCGACTACATCGAAGCCCGCCTTGAGGAAAGCCAGCACAGCTACATCACCTACCGAGGCAGAGAGCTGGAATCGGCGGGGCAGTCCACCGCCGTCGGCGGCAACATCCGCGCCCTGAGCAAAGGCGGCTGGGGCTTCGTCAGCTTCAACGACCTCAACGACCTCCCTGATAGAATCGAGCGCACCGTTAATCAGGCGAAGCTCGTTGGCAGAGAGGCGAGCAAACTAGCGCCTATTGATACAGTCGTCGACACCGTAGCCAACGGCAAGGACGTCCCCCTGACCATACCCCTGGCGGATAAGAAAAAACTCCTCGACGAATACAACGAACTCATCTGGCGCACCCCCCACCTCCAGACCTCGGTTATCGCCTACGGCGACAGCTATAAAAGGACTATCTTTATAAACTCGGCGGGGAGCTATATCGAGCAGCCGAGGACGGACATCACCCTCAGGATTAGTGCTGTGGCCGCCGGTGACGGCGAGGTGCAGCAGGCGGGCTTAAGCCTGGGCAGCCGCGGCGACTTCGGCGCTATCACGGGACTGCACCAGCAGGTTGAGGAGACGGCCAAAAAGGCCGTCGAGCTTCTCTCCGCCCCCCAGGCTAAGGGCGGCGAATACACCGTCGTCTTGGACCCGGTGCTGGCGGGCGTCTTCGTCCACGAAGCCTTCGGCCACCTCTCCGAAGCCGACCACATCTACGAAAACGAGCGCCTGCGCCAGATTATGGTCCTGGGCAAGAAATTCGGCGGCAGGGAGCTTAACATTATTGACAGCGCCGCCGTCCCAGACCTGCGCGGCAGCTACAAATACGACGACGAAGGAGTAAAGGCGACCAAGACCTATCTTATTAAGGAAGGCGAGCTGGTGGGTCGATTGCACTCCCGGGAGACTGCCGCCAAGATGAACGAACCGCCCACCGGCAACGCCCGCGCCATAAATTATAGATTCCCGCCCATCGTGCGCATGACCAACACCTACATTGAACCAGTCAAAGGCTCTTTCGACGATATCATCGCCGACATCAAGGAGGGAGTCTACGCCAAGAACTGGTTCGGGGGCACCACCTCAATGGAGATGTTCACCTTCTCCGCCGGCGAAGCCTACATGATACGCAACGGCAAGCTCGCCGAGACTTTAAGGCCGGTGGTGCTCAGCGGCAACGTCTTCACCACGCTGAATAACATTGACGCCATCGGCGGCGACCTGGACATGAACCAGGGCGGCGGCTGCGGCAAGGGCGGCCAGTACCCCCTCCCCGTCTCCAACGGCAGCCCCCACATCAGAATCCGTAAGTGCCTGGTGGGAGGCAGCTAGTGGAAGGCATCCTGGAAAAAGCCCAAAAAGTAGCCGAGGCCGCCGAGGTCTTTCTCCTCTTCGCCGAGGAGACACCGGTGCAGTTCGAGGCCAACCGCCTCAAGCACATTCAGAGCAAGCAGAGTACCAGCGTCGCCTTACGTATTATTAAGGACGGCAGGCTCGGCTACGCCACCGCCACCGACGTTAATGACAGCCAGAAGCTGGTGGACAATGCGGTGGAGACGGCTAAATTTGGCACCAGAGCCAGGTTCGAGCTTCCCCCCACCACCCCCTATCCCCCCGTTGATACCTTCGACCCTGAGGTCGAGGCCTTCCCCGTGGAAAAGATGGCTGAGCTGGGCAAGGAACTCATCGCCCTCATTACCGGGCACACGCCGGAGATTATCTGCGAGGCCATGGTGGAGAAGGAGACCATCGCCTTAAGGCTCATCAACTCACGCGGCGGGCAGGCTGAATATAAAAAGAGCGTTTTCGGCATGGGTATTGTCGGCAACCTGGTCAGGGGCACCGACATGCTCTTCGTCGGCGAGGGCCAGAGCTCCGGCCACCCCCTGACCGACGTCGGCGAGATTGCCAGGGTCGTGCTCAGGCAGCTGGACCTGGCCAAGAACCAGGCGTCGGCGCCCACCAGACAGCTGCCCGCAATCTTCACCCCCGAAGGCGTCGTCAGCGCTTTGATTCCTCCCCTGATGGCGGCTTTCAACGGCAAGACTGTCCTCGAAGGAGCCTCGCCTATCGGCCAGCGATTAGGCGAAAGATTCTTTGATACTAAACTATCGCTTACGGACGACCCGACTATAGCCTACCGCCCACACAGCCGCCCCTGCGACGACGAAGGCGTCCCCAGCCAGCGCACGCCCTTGATTGAGAAGGGCGTGGTTTCCAGCTTCCTCTATGATTTACAGACGGCGGCTCTAGCCAAGACAAAGAGCACGGGCAGCGCCAGCCGCGGCGGCGGTTTACCCCTCCCCTCCCCCAGCACCCTGGTCATAGAAGCCGGCGAGGTCACTTTTGACGATATGGTCGGCGATATCAAGGAAGGGCTGGTCATCGAGCAGCTCATGGGCGCCGAGCAGGGCAATATC
>CAYNFV010000052.1:0-7492 GCA_964396645.1 uncultured Dehalococcoidales bacterium | reverse complement strand
CCGATGACCGGGTCGAGCTTGCCCTCGCGCGCCATCTCGGTGAGGTCGCGGCCGTATTTTTGCAGGGAGCGGTATTTGCTCTCGGCTCTGGCGTCGGTGACCCTGTGGCCGCCGCGGAGCTTTTGCAGGGCGGCATAGACCTTCTCCTGGTCGATGCCCAGGCGCTTTAGAATCTCGGCGGCTTCGCCCTTCTGCTCACCGGCGATGGCGATAAGCAAATGCTCGGTGCCGATGAACTCGTCTTTGAGCCGGTCGGCTTCTTCGCCGGCGGCCCGGATGAGGTTGGCGATGCGGGGGGTGGCGTAGAGCTGCCCCGTGTCGTAGCTGACCTTGGGCGTCTTTTCCAAGGTGGCGGCAACCTCCTGTTTTACCTTTTCCAGGTCGACGCCGAGGTCGGCGAAGATATCGCCGACCAGCCCCCTCTCCTGCTGGAGCAGCGCCAGCAGAATATGCTCCACGTCCCACTGGCTGTGCTTATAGTGACGCACCAGCTCCTGGGAAGCGGCTAAAGCCTCCTGTGCCTGTTCGGTAAATCTTTCCTGTTTCATGTCACATACCTTATTATTTATTGCCGTCTTTTGACTACGGCTCGGGCTCTTCGAATCTGTGGAGCTCCGACTCCAGCTCCTGCAACTGGTTTTGCAGCTCTAGCATCTGCTGCACCATGCGCATAATGACCTCCACCCCGGCCAGGTTGACCCCCATGTCGCCCATCAGGGTCTTTACCCGCTTGAGGTGGGCGATATCCCTCTCCGAGTATAAGCGGATGTTGCCCCGCGAGCGGTGGGGCTCGATGATGCCCACCTTTTCGTAGTAGCGCAGGGTGTGGGTCTGCACGCCGACCATGCTGGCGGCAATGCTTATCACGTAGCGGGGTTCGTTTTCGGCTGAATCTTTCATTCTCTCACCTACCCTTCCTTATCGGGGCGGAGCCGGCTCAGTTTCTGGAAAAGCTCCTTTTCCTCGTCAGTTAGTTTGGTGGGCAGCAACACCTTGACCCGCGCCAGCAGGTCGCCCCTTGACGAATTGCCCAGGTGGGGCATGCCCTGCCCCTTGAGGCGAAAGCTGCGCTCGTTCTGGGTCTCGGGGGGAATCTTCAAAGAGAGCTGGCTGCCCTTGAGCGTTTTTACCTTTACTTCACCGCCCAGCACCGCCACCGTCAGGGGCACGGAGACATCGACATAGAGGTCGTCGCCGCGGCGTCTAAAGAGGCGGTGGGGCCTCACCGAGGTCACCAGGTAGAGGTCTCCCTTGACCCCGCCGTAGCCCTCGGCACCCTTGCCGCTGATGCGGACGCGGGAGCCGTCCTTGACGCCGGGGGGAATCTTGACCTCAAGGCGCTTGCCATCGGCCATGTTCAGGGTGCGGGTGGTGCCGCTGTAGGCTTCCTCCAGGGTCACCTCCAGCGGGAATTCGATATCGCGGCCCTTCCGCGGCTGGGGGCGTCCCGCCCGGCCGCCGAAACCGCGCAAGAGGTCGTCGAAGATGCTGCCGATATCCTCCTCGCTGGAATAGACGCGCTGGCCGCCCTGACTGAAACTCCAGCCTGACGCTTGGCGCGCCTTTTCGAACTGGTCGGCGTACTGCCACTGGTCGCCATACTTATCGTATTTCTGGCGCTTCTCCTTATCGGAGAGGACCTCGTAGGCCTCGTTTATCTGCTTGAACTTCTCCTCGGCCGACTTATCACCGGGGTTGACGTCGGGGTGGTGCTGGCGCGCCAGCCTGCGGTAAGCCTGCTTTATCTCACGCTCAGTGGCGTTGCGGTTTACCCCTAATATATTATAGTAGTCTTTGCCTGCCATTTAATCTCTCCAGGTAGGGACTATTATAGGCGATATTAGGGAATTTGTCAACAACGTGAGAGAAAAGTTAACAAATTAGTATAAAGGTGTCGAGGAGTGGCTGTCTAGCTCTTCGTGGCCTGAGCGTATAGCTCCAGGAACTGGTGCAGGATGCGGGCGGTGGCTCCCCAGATGACCCTATCCCCATAGTGGTAGAAGTAAGAGGTTACTTTTTTGCCCTGGCTGACCTCTTCCCTATCTTCCCGCGAGTCCAGCAGCGCGGCGATGGGTACCTCGATGAGCTCGTCGGTCTCCCAGCCGTCGGCCTTGAGCCTATGTGGCCAGGGGATAACGCCGACGAAGGGGGTTACAATGTAGTTCGAGTCCATCGTCACCGTGTCGTCGAGCTCGCCTAATATATCGACGTCGGCGGGGGCGAGGCCTATCTCTTCCTCCGACTCGCGCAGGGCGGTTTCGAGCCGGCTTTCGCCCTCCTGACGGGCGCCACCGGGAAATGATATCTGCCCTTTGTGTTCCTTGACGTTATCGGTACGCTGGGTGAAGACAATATAACATTGCCCTTCCTCATTATATATGGGCAGCAGCACCGCCGAGGGGATGCGCCCAGGTTCGGTGATGGATTTTTTCTGGCGGCGAGCTAAAAATTCCCGGAGTTTCCCCATAGTTATATCATCATAGCATTGCGCTGGCAGGCAAGACAAACTGGGGGATTACGCCCCACTCCACCCCACCTTTGTTATCGAACGTTGTTTCTTCCCACCCTGCCCACCCAACAGAAGTCTTTCAAAAGGGGGCCTTGCCCCCTTTCAAACCCCCAAGGGGACGTCAGCCTCTAACACTTTGGGGGGTTATTAAGGGGGGCTTCGCCCCCCTTAGAAAAACGTTTATAGGGCGGGCTGGTGTGGGTAGAATACCTGGGGAGGGGAGGCACGTAACCCCCAATAAGGGATATATAGGGGTCTAACCCCTGTTGGGTGGGCAGGGTGGGACGAAATCACGTACGCTAAACAAGGTGGGGTGGGAAGAAAGACCTGGGGAAAAGGGGCTAGGTGCGTCTTCTAGCCTATTGACAAGGTGTGTTTTCGTCCTTATAATATTTAAAAACCCCCACTTTATACTCAAAGGCTGCTTCTGTTGAGTCCTTAGGATTTGGTTTCCCAGATGTCAAAATATATTTTTGTAACTGGTGGCGTAGTTAGTTCCGTTGGAAAAGGCATCACCGTCGCTTCCATCGGCACCATACTAAAGAGTCGCCAGATTACGGTGACGGCGCAGAAGCTCGACCCCTACCTCAACGTTGACCCGGGGACGATGTCCCCCTATCAGCACGGTGAGGTCTTCGTCACCCAGGACGGCGCCGAGACCGACCTCGACCTGGGCAACTACGAGCGCTTTATCGACGTCAACCTGACCACCGAGTCCAGCGTTACCTCGGGGCAGATTTACAGCGAGGTTATCGCCAAGGAGCGGCGGGGGGACTTCCTGGGGGGAACCATCCAGGTGGTGCCCCACGTTACCACCGAGATTAAGGAGCGCTTTAAGCGGCTGGCCGAGAAATCGAAAGCCGACGTGGTGATTATCGAGGTGGGGGGAACGGTGGGCGATATCGAGGGGCAGCCCTTCCTGGAGGCTATCCGGCAGATGCGCAACGAGGTGGGGCGGGATAATATTCTCTATGTTCACGTTACCCTGCTGCCCTATCTCAATTCCACGCAGGAGATTAAGACCAAGCCCACCCAGCACAGCGTTAACGAGCTGCGGCGCATCGGTATCCAGCCCGATATTATCGTCTGCCGCAGCGACTACCCTATCTCGGAGGAGATAAGGAATAAGATTTCACTCTTTTGCGATGTGGAGCAGAAGGCGGTTATACCTTTGACCACGGTATCCACGATTTACGAGGTGCCGCTGGTGCTGGAGGCGGAGGGGCTGGGGCGATTGATTACGGAAAAACTGAAAATCAACCCCAAACCCCCCGACTTAAGCACGTGGCAGGAGATGGTGGAGCTTATCAAGACCCCCCGCGAGCCGATTAACATCGCGCTGGTGGGTAAATATGTCGAGCTGAAGGACGCCTATTTTTCGGTGCGGGAAGCGCTTTATCACGCCGCCCTGTACCACGGGCGGGAGCTGGAGCTGAGCTGGTTGCCCTCGGAGACGCTGGAGAATGACGGGGACTACTCGGCGCTACGCTCGATCCAGGGCATCGTCGTGCCCGGGGGCTTCGGCATCAGAGGTATCGAAGGCATGATAAAAGCCGCCACCTACGCCCGGGAGAATAAAATCCCCTATCTGGGGCTTTGCCTGGGGATGCAGGTGATGGTTGTCGAGTTCGCCCGCTTTGTTTTAGGCTCTGCCGAGGTCAACTCCACCGAGTTCGACCCCGACATCCGCCACCCCGTCATCGACCTTCTCCCCGACCAGAAGGACAAGAAGAGCAAGGGGGGCACCATGCGTCTGGGCAACTACCCCTGTCAGCTAGCCGAGGGCAGCCTGGCCGCCCGGGCCTACGGGCAGGAGCTGGTGCAGGAGCGCCACCGTCACCGCTACGAGTTTAATAACAAATACCGTGACCAGCTGGAGAAGGCGGGCATGGTCTTTAGCGGGCTTTCACCCGACGGGCGTCTGGTCGAGGTCTGCGAGCTAGCCGACCACCCCTGGATGCTGGCCTGCCAGTTCCACCCCGAATTCGGCTCCCGACCGGGTCACCCCCACCCCCTGTTCCGCGACTTCGTCGGCGCCACCAAAGAAGTATTACGGGAAGGGGTGCAACCACCCCTGCCTATTTCCCCCTAGTGTTATAGAATGCACCAACCTAAAAGGAGGTGTGTATGAAAGCAGTGGTGTCTCAACCCTGAAATACCCCCATAAAGGAGGTATCAAATCATGCGCACCAACAGTGATTAGAGGAGGCTATATGCAAATATTCCTGGATACAGCCAATATCGAACAAATAAGGCAGGCGGCCAGGCTGGGGGTTATCAGCGGGGTCACCACCAACCCCAGCCTGGTTTCCAGGGAAGGCAGAGCCGACTACGAGGCGGTGGTCAAGGAAATCTGTTCTATCATACCGGGGCCGATTTCGGCGGAGGTGGTGGTGGAGCAAGCCAAGGACATGATAGAGCAGGCGCAAAAAATCGCCGCCTGGGCGCCCAACGTGGTGGTTAAGATACCGGCTACCACCGCCGGGCTGGAGGCAATATCAACGCTGGCCAAGAAGAAGATAAAGGTGAACATGACCCTGTGCTTCTCGCTGAACCAGGCTATCCTGGGGGCGCTGGCCGGCGCCACCTATGTCAGCCCCTTCGTGGGGCGGCTCGACGATATCGGCGAGGACGGCATGGCGCTGGTCAGGGATATCGTGGATGTCTTTGAATACTACGAATTCGACACCCAGGTGATTGCCGCCAGTATCCGCCATGCCCAACACTGTGTGGCGGCGGCTCTGGCCGGGGCGCATATCGCCACCGTTCCCTATAAAGTATTAACTCAGATGATGCAACACCCGCTTACTGATATCGGCGTCGCCCGTTTCCTCGGCGACTGGCAACGCCTCTCAGAGAAATAAGGTGGGGTACATAAATAACCATGGAAGGTGAGAGGACGCTTATGAACATTAGCGAACTGGAAGGTAAAAACAGAGACGAGTTGCTCGAAATGGCCAAGGAGAGGGGCATTTCCAGCTACACCAATCTTAAGAAGCAGGACCTGGTCAAGCGACTGCTGCAGGCTAACGCCGAGCAGCAGGGCTATAACTTCTCCGGGGGCATACTGGAGATTATCGGCGAGGGCTACGGCTTCCTGAGGCAGAGCAGCCTGTTGCCCAGCTCGGGCGATGTCTATGTCTCCCAGTCCCAGATACGGCGTTTCGGGCTGCGCACGGGGGACGTGGTGGCGGGGCAGGTGAGGCCGCCCAAGGACGGTGAGAAGTATTTCGGGCTGGTGAGGGTGGAGACGATTAACGAGATGAACCCGGAGATGACCAAGAAGCGAGTCCCCTTCGGCTCGCTTACCCCCACCTTCCCCGATAAGTTAATTGACCTGGAGACCAAGCCCGAGGAGCTTTCCACCCGACTGCTGAACCTGATTTCCCCCATCGGGCGGGGGCAGCGAGGGCTTATCGTATCGCCGCCCAAGGCGGGCAAGACCATCCTGCTTAAGTCTATCGCCAACGCCATCAGCACCAACTATAACGATATCCATCTCATCGTTTGCCTTATCGGCGAGCGCCCGGAGGAGGTTACCGATATGAAGCAGGCGGTGCGGGGGGAGGTTATTTCGGCTACCTTCGACGAGCCGGTGGAGAACCACACCCGCGTCGCCGAGCTGGCGCTGGAGAGAGCCAAGCGGATGGTGGAGAGCGCCAAGGACGTGGTCATACTGCTGGACGGCATTACCCGCCTGACCCGTTCCTATAACCTGGTTATGCCCCCCAGCGGGCGCACCCTCTCCGGGGGCATTGACCCCGCCGCCCTCTACCCGCCCAAGCACTTTTTCGGCGCCGCCCGCAACACGCTGGAGGGGGGCAGCCTGACCATCATCGCCACCTGCCTCATCGACACGGGCAGCCGTATGGACGAGCTTATCTACGAGGAGTTTAAGGGGACGGGCAATATGGAGCTGCACCTGGACCGCCGACTGGCCGAGCGGCGCATCTTCCCGGCCATGGATATCCAGCGCAGCGGCACCAGGCGGGAGGAGCTTTTGCTGGGGGAGGAGACGATAAAGCAGGTGTGGCTGTTGAGGCGTATGGTCTCTATGATTTCTTCCGACGCCGTCAACTTCACCGAGACCACGGAGCGGGTGCTCGACCGCATGCGCAAGACGAAGTCCAATGCCGAGTTCCTGGCAACATTGACTAAAGATTCGGTGTAGCTCTTGACAATAAGCATTCCCGTGCCTATTATTAGGGGTTAGAATTAGCGTAATAGCGAGCCGGAGGTGCGATGAAGAAAAGATGATTAACAAAGCAAAGCCTGGCTTCAAAAACCTTTAGAAGGAGTAAACCAACTAATGAAGAAAATTGGCATAATTATTGCCTTTCTGATAGTTATTTCGCTGCTGCTGGTGCCGCTGGCAGCCTGCGAGGGACCGCGGGGACCGCAGGGCGACGTGGGGCCGACGGGGGCACAGGGACCACAGGGCGACGTGGGGCCGCCGGGACCGCGGGGTCAAGCCGGAGGCGAACAGGGGCCAGCCGGACCGCCGGGACCAGCGGGGCCGCAAGGACCACAGGGACCGCAGGGACCCAAGGGCGACACGGGACCAGCCGGAGCGATGGGGATGATAGGGCCAAAGGGACCAGCGGGGCCTAACGCCACCATAGTCGCACTTGACGGCTCCGGAAATGTCAAGGCGAAATACCAGAGTTTCTTATGGGTTATAGGCTCAAATTTTAACCCCGGTGATTACGTGAACCTGACCGTCTGTACAGATGATTTTCCTCTAACGGTCGCAGTAGGTGAGATAGTAGTCAACGAGTGCGGGGCGTTCATCTGGTATATGCTGGATGTCCAAGTACCGGAAACGTTGTTGGAAGTGGTCTCCCTGAAAGCCTGGGTCGATGTGGATAAGGATGGCTTTGACGCGGATGACGTGCTCTGGGCCTGCTGGCCGCTGTATGTTATTGAAATCCCTATGCCATAGTAAAACCCGGTCTGCGTCAACGCCCAAAGAGGGCTTGACAA
>CAYNFV010000051.1:0-7591 GCA_964396645.1 uncultured Dehalococcoidales bacterium | reverse complement strand
AGCCCGCTTCGGCGAGACATTAAGCACGGGTTTAGAGCTGCTGGATGGGATTATGACCAAGGGTATAAAGGAGGTTTCAGGAGCAGACGCCTTTCGTTTATATGATACGTTTGGCTTTCCTGTAGAGCTAACGAAAGAGATTGCACAAGAGCAGGGTTTGTCTGTTGATATGGAAGGCTTTGAGCGGGAGATGGCAGGGCAGAAAGAGAAAGCGAGGTCTGCCCGAAAAGACGTGGTTATAGAAGTCCCCACGGCGAGACTTAAAATAGAAACGTTTGAACCTGCAGTATTCGTTGGCTACAGCGACCTCAACTGTAAATCCAAAATCATTGGTTTATCCGCTGACGATAAGTCGGTGAAGACGATAAAAGAGGGGCAGGAAGCCAACCTTATACTGGAATCCACTCCGTTTTATGGGGAGATGGGGGGGCAGGTAGGCGATACCGGTGAGATACGAGGTAAATCTGGTAGCTTCTCGGTGACTAATGCTATCCAGACGCCGCAGGGCATAATCGTTCATCAGGGCAAGGTGGTTGAGGGCAGTCTTTCTGTTGGGGAGGAGGTCGAGGCAATCGTTGATGGGGAGAGGCGAATGGACATCGCCCGCAACCATACTGCCACCCACCTTTTACAGTTCGCCCTTCGTAAAGTCTTAGGGGAGCACGTCCAGCAGCGCGGTTCTTTAGTCGCCCCCGATAGGCTACGCTTTGACTTCTCCCACCTTAAGGCGCTGACCGATAAGCAGATAGCCGAGGTCAACAAAATCGTCAACGAGAAGATACGCCAGAACCTCAAAGTCTACGATGAGTCTCTCCCTTACAAGGAGGCGATAGCGGCGGGCGCCATCGCCCTCTTCGATGAAAAATACGGGGATACGGTCAGGGTGCTTAAAATCGGGGAGCCTTTATTAAGCGCCGAGCTTTGCGGCGGCACCCATGTCAATGCCACCGGTGAGATTGGGCTCTTTCATATCATCTCCGAGAGCAGCATCGGCGCGGGACTGCGGCGCATCGAGGCGGTGACGGGGCGGGGGGCTGAGGAATATGTCGGCCAGCGTTTAGCCGATTCACATAAGGCTGCCGAAAAGCTGGATGCCGAACTGGACAAAGAGCGCAAGAAGACGCTGGCTCTGGAAAAAGAACTGGCTAAGAAGACCGCCGAATCTTTAGTAACGCAGGCCGAGACGGTCAAGGGGGTGAAGGTACTGGCGGCTAAAGTTCCCCCGGCGCGGATGGAGATTCTGCGGGAGATGAGCGACATCATCAGAGATAAGCTCAAGAGCGCCATTGTCGTGCTGGGCACAATCTATCAGGATAAGCCCGCCTTCATCGCCGCCGTGACCCCCGATTTAGTCAAAAAAGGCTATGACGCCAGGGTAATAGTTGAACAGATAGCGGCCAATACTGGTGGTGGGGGTGGTGGCAAAGCGAGCTTGGCTCAGGGGAGTGGTAGGTTCAAGGATAGACTGGACGAAGCCCTGAAACTGGTAAAGAAGTTGATATAATGCGTAGTCTGGGACTGGATGTCGGGGACGTAAGGATTGGGATAGCCCTCAGTGACCCTGAAGGCATACTGGCCAGCGCTTTTTCCGTTATAGAGCGTAAGGACGACAGCCTGGTGATAAAGGCCATCATCGACATCATCAAACAACGAGAGGTGGGGCAGGTTGTCGTCGGGCTGCCCCGTTCCCTGGACGGCGGGCTGGGCTGGCAGGTGACCAAGGTCAAGGAGTTCGTTAGACGTTTATCCCGCTACACCAAGGTCCCGGTGGTCTATCGGGACGAGCGCCTGACCACGGTTATGGCGCGGCGCCTGAGGCGGTTGTCGGGTGGCAAGAAGGGGAAAACCAGCGACGACGCCCAAGCCGCCGCCCTTATCCTGCAGAGCTATCTCGACGAATCACAACAGCCAGAGTCGAGCTAAATGGACTTCAACTTAAGCGAACCGCAGAAGATGCTGCAGAAGGCGGCCAGGGATTTCGCCGCCAAATCAATCAAGCCAAAGGCCGCTGCCATCGACACCAGCGGGCAGTTTCCCTTTGACTTAGCCAAAGAGATTGGCAAAAGGGGCTACCAGGGCCTGCCCTATCCCGCTGAATTTGGGGGGAGCGGGGCGGGCTATCTAAGCTACGTGCTGGCGCTGGAGCAGCTCTGCCAGGCCTCGATGACGGTGGGCGCTATCATGGCCATAAACACCGTGCCCCAAGAGGCAATGTTCCGCTTCGGCAACGACGAGCAGAAAAAGAGGCTTTTGTCTCCCTTAGCGCGGGGCGAAAAGCTGGGGGGCATCGCCTTCACCGAAGCCGAGACCGGCTCCGACCCGCAGGCGATTACCACCACCGCTAAGAAGAGCGGCGATAGCTACATTATCAACGGACAGAAGCATTTCGTCGCCCTGGCACCGGCAATCAATCTGGCCCTGGTCTTCGCCAGGAGCGAAGGTAAGGGCTTAAACGCCTTTGTCGTTGACACAGCATCGAAAGGCTACAACGTTCGCGAGCCCTGTCAGACCATGGGGCTGAAAGGCTTAGGCACCTCGGTGGTCTATCTCGATGACGTCCGCGTGCCTCAAGAGAACCTCCTCGGCAAAGAAGGGCAGGGCTTCGAGATACTGCGCGAGGCGATAAGCCTGGGGCGGCTGGGGGCGGCAATCGAAGGCGTGGCTGTGGCCCAGGCGGCGCTGGATATATCACTGGACTACGCCAGGCAGCGAAAGGCGATGGGCAAGCCTATGGCTAAACTGCCGACAATACAATGGCACCTGGCCGAGATGGCCAGCCGAATAGAAGCCGCTAGGCTGCTGGTATATAAGACTGCCTTCGCCCGCGACCAGGGGCAGGATATAAAATACGAATCGTCATTAGCTAAACTCTTCGCCTCGCGGATTGCCGTCGAGGTTACGAGCATGGCTATGCAGGTCGGCGGCTCCTACGGTACCATGACCACCATGCCCCTGGAGAGGCTCTACCGCGACGCCAAGATGACCGAGATATACGTCGGCATCTCGGAGATACAGCGCAATATCATCGCCGAGCGTTTGATAGAGTAGTGCACAGCTTCAATCTGCTAAAGACGACTTCTCCAACCAAGGCCCGTGCCGGTGAACTAGTTATGCCGCACGGCAGAGCACCCACGCCGGTTTTTCTGCCCGTGGGCAGCCAGGGCGCGGTCAAGACATTGACACCGGATGAGGTCAAGGACATCGGCTATAAAATGCTCCTGGCTAATACCTATCACCTCTATTTGAGGCCGGGGATAGGGGTCATCGAGAGGGTGGGTGGTTTACATAACTTTATGGGTTGGGAGGGGGCAATCCTCACCGACAGCGGCGGCTACCAGGTTTTCAGCCTTTCGCCGCTGCGCAGGGTGAGCGATGATGGGGTAACCTTTCGCTCCCATATCGACGGCAGCCAGCACCATATCACACCGGAACTGGCTATTGAATATCAGGAAAGGCTGGGCGCCGACATCATCATGGCTCTGGACGAATGCCCGGCGCACGACGACAGCCCGGCCAAGGTGCGAAGAGCCACGACAAGAACGCATCGCTGGGCGGAGCGGTGTCTTAAAACCCAAAGGCGCCCTGACCAGGCGCTCTACGCTATTGTGCAGGGGGGGATGTCGGCCGAGCTCAGAAGGGAGTCGGCACAATACCTAAGCTCTCTGGACTTCCCTGGCTATGCCATCGGCGGCTTGAGCGTCGGCGAGCCGAAAGAAACAACATTGACCATGATTTCGGAGACAACGGCCTGCCTGCCCGAAGGCAAACCGCGCTACCTGATGGGGGTCGGCTCTCCCGAGGACATTGTCGAAGCCGTGGCCCGGGGTTGTGATATCTTCGACAGCGCCCTGCCCACGCGCGTCGCCCGCAACGGCGCCCTCTTCAGCTGGGAGGGGAGGAAGAACATAACCAACGCCGCCTATAGAGAGATGGAACAGCCCATCGTCGCTGATTGCGACTGCTACGCCTGCCGTAACTTCTCCGCTGCCTATCTCCACCACCTCTTCAACTGCGGCGAGCTTTTAGCCTACCGCTTAGCCACCATTCACAACCTGAATTTCATCGCCGAACTGATGGCTAAAATAAGAGGTGCCATCATTGATGGCACCTTCCTCTCATTTAAAGAGCAATTCCTAGCCGCTTATCAGCCCGCAGACGAACCGACACGGCTGGCTCAGAAGCAGAAGTGGCTTAAACGGCGCAACCTTGGTCAGTAGTTAGGCCCTCTATTCTCCTTCAGTCACCAGGTCAACCCTCACCCCCTTGGAGATAGCCCAGGCGATGCCGGCTTCAATATCCTTCTCCGCGCCCTCGAGCTCCAGCTCTATCCAGCCTTTATTCTCGGTGGCGTCGGCGCGATGGATATTGGTAGCCAGGTTGAACTGCTGGCCAAGGGTGTAGATAATCGGCTCCGAGCTTATCTCCGGGCGATAGGTAAGCATTACCCGCCGTTTAGCCATTTTTACCCCCTTCTATCATTAACTGCAGTTTTCCTGCCGCGTTTTTCTCTATCAGTGAGCGCTGCCGCAGGCGCAGACTATAATATTGGTGGTGGCGGTGGCTTCGCCGCCCCGGCCATCGCTTACGGTTACGCTAATAAAATAGGTGCCGTAGTTATTAGGAGCAACCCAGGTGACGGTAGAGCCCTCTCCGGTGAAATTCCCGGCGGGGTTTCCATCGCCATCTACCGCTGACCATTCATAGCTCAGCTCGTCACCGTTGGGGTCGGTGGCGACACAGGTAACCGGGGTATTGGAAGCCTTTTTAAGTCTCTGCCACTCCGGTGTGCAACTATCGATAACCGGAGGCTCGTTAGGTTCGACGACGGGGATTTCAAGCTGGTCGGTGACAATATCATCGCCGTCGCTTACGCTTACGGTTACGGTGTAGGTCCCCAGCTCGTCGGGCGCCGTCCATTTGATGGTAGCCCCTCCCCCGGTAAGGGTTCCGCCGCTCGCCGACCAGGTGTAGCTCAGCTCATCATTGTCGGGGTCGGTGGCGGTGCATTTAATATAGTCGGTTCCTCCCGGGGATATCTCGCCTTCGTTGGTTAGAGCCAGGCTGGAGATAATGGGCAGCGCGTTAGCCACACAACCGCCGCTGATAAGCAGGATGGCTATAGTGACCAGCGTGAGACCGGCCAGCCACTTAGACCGGCGCAAAGCAGGTTTTATCATTTAATACTCTCCTTTTCGTTTCCTAAACCATGATTGAAAGCTTAAGAAGGGTGCGGGATACCAGAATATTATGAGCAGGGCGAAAAATAGAAGCACAATATCCATGCCCAGGGCTTGTGGTGGGGTTGTGCTGCCAAAAAGGCTTTCGAATACCCCCCAACAGCCGCAGCTGCCAAATACTCTACCGTGGCTTATCGCCCAGATATTATTAGCCATGAAGGCAACAATAAGCGGCAGGCTAAGCACGGCGGCGATTCTGGGGTATATGCCCAGGACTAAAGCTAAGCCCAGTATCACCTCGATCCAGGGGAGAATATCGGTGACGAAAAAGGCTATAGTCGGCCAGAAATCGCCGAAGATGTAGGAAATAAATTCATCCTGACCTGGAAACGTCCCAAGCTCAGTTAAGCCTGGCAGCTTGCCAATACCGGCTATAAATAACAGCAGCCCCAGTAAGACACAGGGGACGACGATGATTACTATCCAGCGCCATCTGGTGTTCAGGCTCGGTCTTCTCATAAAGCTTCTTGGCTTGTCAGCGTCTTTTCTTTTTCTCGTTTCGATATGGGGCGGACTTTGACTTTGCCCCACAGCCCTATTTTATCATCTTTGATAATTATAATTCCATTTAGTCCTTTGATGCTAATGGCGCGCTCGATGCCGCGGGGGATATCATCGGCACTTTTGATGATATTGCCGATGGCGGTAGCGGCGGCGTCAGCCAGGGCGGTGGATTTGGAGAGGGCTATCACCGCATCCGCCTTACCTAGGCTCAGGGAGTGCCCCACCGTCCCCGAGGAGGTACAGATGCCCAGCGGCGTATCCTTAGCCTTGATTTCCAGCCCGACCCTGCCCGTAAGGGGCGACTGGCCGGCATAAATACCGATGAGGCGGTCGCTTGAGCTTTTAAGGTAGATATCGCCGCCGTTCTCGACGATGACCTCGGGCGATAGTTCCAGGAGCTCCCTGCCGACGAACTCGGCGATAGCCCCGGCCACCGCCGCCATGGGGCCGACGCCCGTCTTTTTAGCCGCCTCGGCCATCTCGATGACGAGGCGCGGGGCGTTTTCGATGGCCAGCGGCTCCAGCGAGGTTAAAAATTTCGGGTGACGTTCGATATAGCTTTCCAGTTGCTGGCGGTATTTCACCACCAGCCTCTGGGCTTTGCGTTTCAGGTCGCTGGAGGCGCGGATATAGAGGTCGGTCTCCTTGACCACGACATTGAAGCCGACCAGGCCCTTGTCCTTTACCCAATGGCGGTATGTCCTCGGCTGGTACATAGGCTAGAAATGCACCTCCATCGCCCGCGGCGGGCAGGCCTTGATGCAGAGCCCGCAAGCCACGCATTTCTCGTTGTAGAAGGTTACTCGGCGGGTTGCGGGGTCGAGCTCGAAGGCGCCCGAGGGGCAGATGGTGATGCAGGCGCCGCAGTGGGTACACCTTTCTTCGTTGCGCAGCACGTCCTGGCTCAGCGACTGGATTCTGACCCCGGTCTCGGTCAGGTAGCGGATGCCCTTGTCGTATTCATTTGGCTCCCCGCTGAGCTCCAATACCAGCAGCCCCTCCTCTTCGGGGGTAATCTGAGCCTTGATGATATTAAATTCCAGTTCATAATCCTTGGCTAGCCGGCAGACTATGGCGCGGTCGACGATACGTTTGGGAAAGCGTAATACTATTCTCTTGGCAACAGCCATTTTCTTCTCCTTAACACCTATTCTGCAATAGGCCTTTCTTTAAGCGGCTTGAATTTTATACCCGCCTCCACTCCCGGCAGCGGCGCCACCGGCTGGGTGAGCAAGAACTTGCCTTTGGCTATCCACTGCTTTAGCGTCTGGGCAATCTCCACCGCCCGCGGATAGCTGGAGAGGGAGGCGGTTGGTATCTCCTTGCCCTTGAGCTTCACCTTGCCGCTCTTCAGTTCGGCGTAGCTGACCTCGCCTAAGCTTTCCGCCTTCATGTTGGGGTAGGCATCAGAGTAATCAAAGACGGCGGCGAGAATCTCGGCGTCGGTCACCGTAGTGTAGCCCAGGATTTCCTCATTAAGTATGGGTATGGGCACGCCGATGCCCACCGTCAGGTTGCAGCCGTAGCCGAGCATGCTGGTTCCCACCAGCCAGCGGGCGTCCATCTGCTTGAGGTCGCCGATGACGGCCAGCGAGCCGGCGCCGCTTTTGGGGACGCCCTTTTCCGTGCGGGGTACGTCGGGGTTGTGCTGGGTGCCCTGCCAGGCGACAAGGCCCGTGCCCCCACCCAGGAATATACGGGTGCCGATGCCGATGGTCTTATAATATGGGTCGTTAAGTAACGGCGATAGCTGCCCGGCAGTGGAATAATTGATGTTGCCCAGGTTCGCCCGCAGTACGCCCATATAGGTATAGATGGTCTTGTCCGAGGTGTTGGCGGCGACATTGTAG
>CAYNFV010000050.1:0-7949 GCA_964396645.1 uncultured Dehalococcoidales bacterium | reverse complement strand
ACGGCCGCGACCTCACCGAGATGGCGCGCGAGGGCAAGCTCGACCCGGTCATCGGCCGCGAGGACGAGATTAAAAGGGTCATGCAAATCTTAAGCCGCCGCACCAAGAACAACCCGGTCATTGTCGGCGAGGCTGGTGTGGGCAAGACGGCCATCGCCGAAGGCTTAGCTCAAAAGATTGTCGCCGACGACGTCCCCGATTCCCTCAAAGGGCGCAAGGTAATCGCCCTGGACATGGGGGCACTGGTGGCGGGGAGCAAGTTCCGCGGCGAGTTCGAGGAAAGGCTCAAGGCGGTCATGGACGAGGTCCGCCAGGCCAAGGGCGAGGTCATCCTCTTTATCGACGAGATGCACACCGTGGTCGGGGCCGGCGCCGCCGAGGGCTCCATCGACGCCAGCAATATGCTCAAGCCGGCACTGGCTCACGGCGAGCTGCAGTGCGTCGGCGCCACTACGTTGGACGAATACCGCAGGTTCATCGAAAAGGACAAGGCGCTGGAGAGGCGTTTGCAGCCGGTCTTCATCACCGAGCCCAGCGTCGAAGCCACCATCGAGATACTCAAAGGGCTGCGCCCCCGCTACGAGGCGCACCACAAGGTCAAGATTACGGACGAGGCATTGGAAGCAGCGGCCCGCTTAAGCCAGCGCTATATCGCCGACCGCCACCTACCCGATAAGGCCATTGACCTCATCGACGAGGCCGCCTCCAAGCTGCGCATTGATACCGAGAGCGCCCCACCCGAGGTGAAGTCATTAGAGCAAAAGCTGAAGGAACTGACCAACGAGGAAGAGGCCGCCTCGCAGCGGCAGGACTTCGAGCAGAGCGCCCAGCTTAAAGCCGAGCGTCTGCGCCTGGAAGAGGAATATAATAAGGCCAAAGCAGAGTGGCTCAAGGGAGAGAAGCTCGACGAGGTCGTTGACGAAGAAGATATCGCCCAGCTTATCTCCAAGTGGACGGGCATCCCCATCTCTCAGATGCTTGAGGGCGAGGCCGAAAAGCTCCTCCACATGGAAGAGCGAATCCACGAACGCTTAATAAACCAGGAAGAGGCCGTCACCGCCATCAGTGAGGCGATTCGGCGCAGCCGGGCCGGTCTTAAGGACCCCCAGCGCCCCATCGGCAGCTTCGTTTTCCTGGGCCCCACCGGCGTGGGCAAGACCGAGCTGGCCAAGACGCTGGCGCGCTTCCTCTTCGACGACGAAAACGCCATGATACGCCTGGATATGTCGGAATACCAGGAAAGGCACACCGTATCGCGTCTCATCGGCGCCCCTCCGGGATATGTCGGCTACGATGAGGGCGGTCAGCTCACCGAGGCGGTGAGAAGGCGCCCCTACCGGGTGATATTGCTCGACGAAATCGAAAAGGCGCACCCCGAGGTCTTCAACAGTTTGCTGCAGATACTCGATGACGGACGGCTCACCGACGGCCATGGCCGCACCGTTGACTTCAAGAACACCGTGGTCATCATGACTTCTAACGTCGGCGCCCAGCTTATTAAGCGCCAGATGAGCCTGGGCTTTGCCGCCAAGCCGGAAAGCAAGGGCCAGAAGCTCGACTACGAAACCATGAAGGAGCGGGTGCTGGCCGAGATGAAAAAGACCTTCCGCCCTGAGTTCATCAACCGCATCGACGAGACAATCGTCTTCCACCAGCTCACCGAGGAGCAGTTAAGGCAGATTGTCGAGCTGCTGGTCAAGGAGCTGCAGGAGCGGCTGGCTGACCGCAAGCTCGGCATCGAGCTCAGCGACAAGGCGAAATCCTGGCTGGTCAAGGAAGGCTACGACCCGGTCTACGGCGCCCGGCCCTTGAGAAGGGCTATCGAACGCTACGTCGAAAACCCGCTCTCCAGCAAGCTGCTGGCCGGCGAATTCAAGGAAGGCGATACCGTCAAGGTTGACCTGGGCGAAAAGGGCCTGACCTTCACCCTCAAGAGAAAAGCCAAAGCCGCCGCCTGACATAAATTCTTGCTATTTATTAGTGATATCATTAATAATAAGAGGGAATTTTTTGTCCGGAAGGGTGAAGGGTGAGCTTTAACTGGGAACGGATTACGAGGGTTTTTAAGAGGTGGGAATATCTGGTCGGCATCGCCGGCATAGTGATAACGGTGGGGCTGGTGGTGGGGGTTATCTGTTTCTGGGAGCAGGTGCGTGCCCTGGAGCAGTACGGCTATCTCGGCGCCTTTATCATCAGCGTCTTCGGCGGCGCCACTATCATCGCCCCGATACCGATGACACCCGTGGTCTTCGCTCTGGGCACGGTGATGGAGCCCGAGTTCGCTCCCTATATGGGTCCCATCTTTGTTGGCATCGCCGCGGGCTTGGGTGATACGATTGGCGGGCTGACCACCTATATGACGGGCTATGGCGGCGGCACTGCCTTCCACGATATGAAGGAGGGTAAGATTAAGTCCGCCTACATGCGCATGACAGGCTGGGTGGAAAGGCGGGGCTCGCTGACCCTCTTCGTCCTTTCGGCGGTAGTCAACCCCTTTTTCTTTCCGGCGGCGCTGGCGGCCGGGGCGCTCCGCTTCGGCATCTGGCGCTTTATCTTTATTACCTGGACAGGTAAGACGATTAAGGGGATAACGGTGGCAGCGGCGGGCTACTGGGGCCTGGGCAGCATCCTCCGGGCGCTGGGCGTTCCCGTCTAGTTGCGCCCGCGGCCGTTTTTTGCTAGATTAGTATTGTCTTGATGGGGCTGTAGTTCAATTGGGAGAACGTTTGACTGGCAGTCAAAAGGTAGGGGGTTCGAATCCCCCCAGCTCCACCACCCCGCCATTCGTCCTCTACCGCCTTCACCCACCACCCCACCGAGGATACGAATCCCCCCAGCTCCACCAAGGGTTACTGTAGGCAAAACCGAAGCGGGTGAGGCTACCCACACTGAACAATGCGCCCTTTTGTTCACTACCAAGGATACATGAATCAAGCATAAAGGTCCGGCAACTATTTGAAAAATCGGCTCTGCGATACGCACCTAACTGAGAGATGCCGAATATGCGCCACAAAGATTCTCAAGAGGTATTAAGGGTGTTGTCTACGTCTTATTGCCAGGAAGTAAACCGTAGGGCCGATGATGCTGACTACAAGCAATATAACCCACCAGTAAGTACTGCCCAAGGCTGGTGAGGACGTTGAAGCTAGGACGATAAATTGCCCCTTGAGACCATCTATGGCTACAGCATAGGTCCCCGGCTCATTCTTGACCACACTAAGAGATACTTGCCTGCTTTCCCCACCGGCTAAGGTAACTTCCGTGCTTTGTTCTATTACGCCATTTATCTTGAGGGTCAGCGTGTAGCTTCCCTCAAGCTCGCCGGTGTTCTGAACAATAGCCGAAATAGCTACCGGCTCCCCAACCTCCACCTGAGCAGGATTGATGGCAAACTCACTTAGTTCGAAAGCGGCTGGTGCTGGTGAAGGTGATGGCTCTATCTTGGCCAAGATGGCCAATGTCGAGGCGTGGCTTATTAGGACGGTTATACTATTGGCCTGAGCAACACCGCTATAAACTGGCTCGAGTTCTACCCAACCGTGCTCCGCTTCGTAATAGGCAAACACTATTTTGGAGGTGTTTCCCGGTAGCCAGTCCGGCTCATAGATCAGTGTAAGTTCAACTGGCGGATCAAAGATGAGTGGGTAAGGCGCTGAATCGGTAATATAGCCAGTGAGCTTGTATGCCGGGCCAATCACTTCCGTACCGCCTGGAAGTGAGGGTAATGTCTCACAGAGCCTCATCTCTATTCTTCTTGGGATCTTGCCGTTAACGCAGGTGACTTTAGTACCCCGGGTGAATTCCAGGCTGCGCTTATTGTCCGGGTCAGTGGCCACACAGGAATCAAGGAATTCTCCGGAGGGACTGACCTTAGCCACGGTTACTTCGCCCATGATGTCTATCTCAAGCCGTTGGTAACTTGGTGTCCCACCATTACTTCCACCTCCAGGCGGCGGTAATTCCTCAAGCAGATAGTTTATGGTGAACGAAAAGCTATCCCCCTGGGCATCGTTTTGAGGCTCTCCCGTTTCCGGGAACTCCCACTCCCAAACCAGGGCGAGAGTCTCACCGGCATAGAGCTGGTTTATACTAATGTAATTTGTATCGACGGCACTTTGTGGAAGGTTATGAATTATAGCTGGCAAAGTCATGTTGGTGCTTAACCGCTGGCAGGAAAGATTGAGCAGCAAATAGTCATCAAGTACCGCGCCATCCCCCCCGCCGTCGACCTCTTCAATATCACTTATCCAGATGGTAACCGACCCATGCCTGCTGCCAGCATTATGTAGCTCAACATTCTGGGTGCCACTGTCGCCAGGCTTAATATTGCCTATATCCCAGCTGGTAGCTCCTTCGCCCCCCAGCTCCAGGTCTACAGGTGCCTGGGCCTGTGCCGGCATGGGCAGAGACCCGGTTAGAGCTAACCCTAGAATTAGGGCTAGAATTAGTCTGATACTAACCTTGGATGCTTCTGATAGCATGATCTAGTCCTCGAATCTTGCGTTAATAGTGATAGACTCTAACCTCCTGTAAGATTGGAGTTTGGGATGTATCCGAAGTAATTAAAGTCGCCCGCCACTGCATGTATCGCCCTGACGGTAATCCCGAGGTAACCGGGGGGATTCCACCGACTGAAGTCCAAGGTAGGGTTGCATCAGGTGTATCTTTGGCAAATAGAGTATCAGACGCTCTCACCTCAAAGGTTATGTCGGTACCGCTGGACAGAATTTCATCCCAGAACAAGCCATCCCATCTGGCCCCAGATATTCCAGTATCCCAAACCTGAGAGGCAATGGTGCCTGGGGTAATATAAGTTGTCGTTTGCTGCTCGACGCTCCCCACCGAACAAAAACTAGAAGGGGAACTCTGGTTGTTGTACTCGGTCTTAATCCAGTCGGGGGAGCAGACAACATTGGAAATGCGGGCTTCGTCGATTATGCCGCTGAAAAATTGCCATGTTGCTGGGTTGTTGCCCGCCCCAATCACAATGCCTTCGTTTTGGTTAGAAACTGTAAACGTGGTTGTTAATCTCTCTGCGCCATCTATGTAAAGTTTTGTTCCATTGCTTATCCCACTCTGAAAAGTGAATCCCACAAAATGCCAGTTTCCATCCGCTAAATTAATCCCTGTGCTTATATTACTTAAAGTCGTCCAGTCAAATATTACAAACTTATTATTATACAAAAGCATCCCGAATGCCCATTGTTTTACCACAATTCCTCGCCAACTCGTTCCTGCATTTGAAGTTTTTATCCAGGCAAAAACACTACCAGGACTTATATTAGTTGAACTTGCTGGTGGTTCTGGCAGCACAACACAATCATTCACACCATCAAAATCCAGGCTTCCGTCAATCTTTCCTGTTACTTGGTCACCTGTTGTCATTGAACCTTGGGAAGTACCGTTATTATTATTTGACGTGCTGTCCTTCATTTGGGGGGCTGTTCCGGTCGGGTCTTCCTTTAAGTGCCAGACGCCCTTGTAGTTGGAATCCCAGACATTCTGAGAGCCGTAAGTTGAGCCAGGGGCTGGTTCGGTAGCTGCGGCGTTGCCGTAATACATGTAGATTACATCGTTACTGCTATCGCCAGCGTCTTTGGTTAAAGTAACTTTTACCCAAGCATACAAAATGCCGCCGGAATACCTCTCTATTTCTCTCGGGAGTTCAGTAATTCCATCGGATGAAGTAAAACGGATGTCGGCACCATTGGCTTTTATGTTAGACAAACCGGTAGCATACACTAACACTGGAAAATCAGCGTAGCTAGTGGATGGGTTGACGACATCCTGAACCTTAGTATGGTCAATAATAATCGCTCTGCGGTATTGCCAGTTGATGTCATACCAGTCAGCCTTAGCTGCCAGCTTCACGTCTCCCGGGCTTAAGACTTGTACATTTTGCAGAATGCCGGCATTAAAATCATCCTGGGTAGTCTGCCGCCACAGGTTAGAAGCCCAGGCTTGGAAGGCGTTGCCACTAGAGCCCTCCAGGTCAAAAAGAGAGCTTCTGGTTATCCCCAGGCTGCTCGCCAGGAGAACCAGTGCCAAGCTTACCACTAAAATAAGCCAGTTTTTACCCCTCATCACCCTTCATCTCCTCACCACATTCTGTATTTCCTTTCAATCTGTATTTCAGTAATTGCACGCCAGATGTTTATCATTTCCAAAACAATAATGGCCAGCCCGGGCAGGCAAAGGGTCAGCAGAAGACCCAGGGGGGTTCTGACAAACTGGGCGGCATAGCCCAAATAAGGAATGTGAAAGCAAATCTTCCCCACCACGCTCTGAGCCGGCACGACAAAGGGGTCGGCATCTTCATTAGCATCCCCTTTGGTTTGGAAATGAAGCGACGAGCCATCGTTCACAGCTACCACCCGGTGGCTAGTCACTTTCTCACCCAGCGGGGAATGAAAGGTGATAATATCCCCCACCTTTATGTCCTCCGCCTCCACAGGGCGATTTACCACCACACCCCCCATCTTAAGCTGTGGTTCCATACTGCCTGAAAAGACAGTATCTACCCTCCAGCCAAAGTGAGGTGCTAGAAATGTAAGCACGGCTATCGCTATGAGCAGAATTATCACGGCCAAGCCAAAACCCTTTATCACTTTTTCCATAACAAACTCCTCTGCTGGCTTAGGAGGGGTGGAGGGGGGCTTTATTTAGCCCCCCGTATCCCTATGCCTGTGTCAGGTTAAATTCAATGGTGAAGGTGGAGCTATCATCCTGAATCCCGTTGGTTACAGCGGTATCAATATTATATGATATGCCGATGTAGGTGGTGCTGCCCGCACCAAGACCGCCGGTAACAGTCCAAGGTCCAGCGGCAGCCGCCGCAGCGAGGGTTCCGTTGAACAGCTCCTGTTCGGTACCATCCTTGACACCATTGTTGGCAGTTCCACCGCCAGCTCCATCATCAACCCAGATAACTAGGTCCAACTCGGCGCTGAGGTTGATTGCTGAGTTGCCACTGCATGAGCCACCGCTATATGTCCCACCTTCATCAACACACTCGGGCTCGTTGATAGTTCCCTGACTATCAACGAGGTTCGTGATGTCAGCGGTCAGCGTGCCAGGCAGGGTACCGGTATTAGCCAGGGTGCAGTCCACTGCGCCGCTATTCCCGGGTTTCATGTTGGAAGCAGTAATCTTGGTAGACGTCCAGGGATTCTCAGAGTCCACGGTCAAGTCCAGTTTCCCGGCGGCAAAGCTATTGCCGTCGCTGCTCTCAAGGTTACTATAGTAAGCATAGACGCCTCCACCGATCAGCGAGCTTACCAAGGCAATGGTCATCAGGCTCATTAGTATCCTTTTCACTACTTTTTACCTCCTTTCTAAAGTGATTTATGGTTTTCCCCTTGTCTTCTGGTTAGTGACACTTCATTTCTGCCTCCTATTTGGCTAATCTCTCCTCAAAAATAGAAGGTCTCGGCAAAGAGGTCCTAATTCATCCTGCTAACCTCGGCTTCTATTCTTCTAACATCAGCTTGTGAAAACAGCCTCCAACCTCGCCTATCTCTATATGAGGCATCCTCAAGGATGCCACTCTTAAGCCATCGCAGTAGAGTAGACCTACTCACGCCCACCATCTCACAAGCCTCCCTGGTCCGATAATAAGTTCGACCCCTGAACATGACCGACATAACTTAATCCTTTCTTAAATTTCCTAGATTTTTCTTAACATTTTCTAAACATGACTATACTTGAGTTATATCAGTATGCCTTACGGAAACAGGTATGGGAATCACCCAATTGGGTCAATTTCGAGGGTAATTAGTACTAGGAACTAGGAAGAAAGTCCTAGTTGTAGTGGATAATTGTTGTAGTGGATAATTAATGTAGTGAGGTCGAACTAGGTGGAAAGCTCTCTTTAATATAGCTGTATTGATCTTTGTACCTCTGGTATTTTGCCGAACTGCCGCCCCTTTTACCCCCAGCTCCACCACCCC
>CAYNFV010000049.1:0-7979 GCA_964396645.1 uncultured Dehalococcoidales bacterium | reverse complement strand
TTTGGTGGGGTATTTGGGGGGCCCCCCCAAAAATTTTTTTTTTGGGTTTTTAAATCCCCCCTTTTTCTATTTTTTTGTTGGGGGGGGTTGGGGGGGCTCAGAACAACGTTCGCTAAACAAGGTGGGGTGGGTAATAATTAGTTACGTTTTCCTGTACTCCTTCCTTCCCAGCTCGGCGAGGTCTCCGCCGTAGATATCATTTACGACCACGGCCGGGAAGTCCTCCACCGTCAGCCGCATCACGGCTTCGGGCCCCAAGTCTTCGTAGGCGACGGGCTCTATCTGGCGCACGCTCTTGGCCAGCAGGGCACCGGCGCCCCCGGTCGTCGCCAGATAGACGGCTTTATACTTCTTTATCGCCTTTCTCACCTCGTCGGAGCGGCTGCCCTTACCGATCATTGCTTTAACGCCGGCGGCGAGCAGGCGCGGTGTATAGGCGTCCATACGGCGGCTGGTAGTCGGCCCCGCCGCCCCGATAACCTTCCCCGGCGGCGCCGGCGAAGGCCCCATATAGTATATCGTCTGCCCTTCCAGCTCGAAGGGCGGTTTATCGCCGTTTTCCAGCGCCTGGATAATCCTCTGGTGGGCGGCGTCACGGGCGGTATAGATGACCCCGGAGATGTTAACCTTAGTTCCGGCGGTCAGCTCCTCTATAACCTTAGGCTTAATCGGCGACGTTATATTCATAACGTAATCTCCTTATGGCGGGCGCTGTGGCACTGAATATTTATGGCCACGGGCAGGCTGGTGATGTGGGTGGGTGAAACCAAGGCGTGCACGGCCAGGGCGGTGGTGCTGCCGCCGAAGCCCATCGGCCCCACCCCCAGCGCGTTCACCCGCGCCAGGACCGCTTTCTCCAGCTGGGCAACCTCAGGGTCAGGGTTGGGCTCGCCCACCTTTCTCAATAGGGCTTTCTTGGCCATGAGCATCGCCTGCTCCGCCGTCCCGCCGATGCCCAGCCCGATGATAACCGGCGGGCAGGGGTCGCCCCCCGCCTCCTTCACCGTTTTGGCCACCAGCTCGATGATGCCCGCCTTGCCTTCGTTAGGCAGCAGCATGGCTAATCTGCTCACGTTCTCGGCGCCGCCCCCCTTGGGCATAACCGCAATCTTCAGGCTGTCGCCGGGGACAATCTCGGTATGAATAACGGCCGGGGTATTGTCGCCGGTGTTTGTCCGCTTGGAGAAGGGCTGGCTAACGATGCCCTTCCTGAGGTAGCCCTGCTCGTAGCCCCGCCGCACCCCCTCCTCGATGGCTTGTTTAAGGTCGCCTTTTATGTGGACGCCCTGGCCTATCTCCAGGAAGACGACGGCGGTGCCGCAGTCCTGGCAGAGGGGCATTTTTTCCTCTTGAGCGATGCGGGCGTTCTCAATGAGCTGGCTTAAGAACTCTCGGCCTAGCGGGGACTTTTCGCTCCGTTGGGCTTTTTTGAGGGCGGCGAGCACGTCCTCGCCCAGGTTGAAGTTGGCCTCCTGGCAGAGCCTGGCTACGGCCTGGGTGATGGCGCTGGCTTCAATCTCTTTCAATTCCCTCCCCCCAAGGTTTTTCTTCCCACCCAATACCCACCCTATAAGGGTGGTGCCCCTTTTATATCCCCCTTCAGGGTGGTGTCCCCGCCCCCTGTCATTCCTGCGAAGGCAGGAATCCAGCCTCTCTTCTCTCCGCCCCACCTTGTTTAGCGTAGGTGTTGTTGTCCCAGCCCAGCCCGCCCTAATGAGTAAACTCCTTAACCTGTGGGTTACGTTGCCTCCACCCCACCCCCTGTCATTGCGAGGAGCGTAGCGACGAAGCAATCTCCTTCCCCTTAATAGAACAAACGCTCCGCTTTGTCAAGCGAGCGCTTTGCTCACCAGGTTGGCGACATAGATGCCCGCCCAGACGAAGATAGCGATGATGAGGACGCTCACCGTGGCTTTCCAGCTATAGGTGCCGATGATAGCGGCGGCGATAAGGTCGGTGGCTACAGCCAGCCCGATGGCGTAGGCGGCGCCGTACTTCTGCAACACCCAGTACATCAATATCATCAGGGGTATGGCCAGGACCGCCCCGATGACGACCGCCAGCCAGGGGTTGACCTCTTTGATGCCGGATATGACCGAAGCCATGCCCACCATTCTGGGGCAAAGAATAAAAAAGGCAAAGGTTGCCGAAGCTATAATCAGAGCGCTCACCTTCACTCACTTCCTCCTTTCATCGTCCCTCAGCTTAAGTCCATCTTCCCAATCAACACCTTAATTCCCTCGGCGGAATCGTATAGCTTTTGCTTTTCCTCGGCGCTAAGCCCCAGCTCTATTATCTCCTCGATGCCCTTTTTGCCCAGCCTTACGGGCACGCCGATGACGCCGTCCTTGATGCCATACTCCCCGTCGAGGACGGCGGCGCAGGGCAGCAGCTCTTTTTTATCGAGGACGATAGACTCGGCCATGCGGGCGATGCCCGCTGATGGCGCGTAAAAGGCGCTTCCTGTCTTGAGCAGGTCGACGATTTCCCTCCCGCCGTGTACGGCGCGCTCCACCAGCCTATCAATGGTTTCTTTGGGCAGTAGCTCGGTGAGCGGCTTGCCTCTGACCGTGGTCAGGCGGGGGATAATCACCATGTCCATCCGGTGGGCTCCCAGCACCCAGGCGGAGACATCTTTGGGCGAGACCTTGAGCTCGGCGGCGACGAAGGCGCCCAGCCGGGCCGAGTCGAGCATCCCCGACATGCCGACCACCCGGTTTCGGGGAAAGCCGCTGATTTTGTAGGCGAGATAGGTCATAACGTCCAGCGGGTTTGAGACCATGAGGATAATGCACTGCGGCGCATGCTTGACGATATTCCTGATGACGCCGCTGACGATTTCGGTGTTGGCCGCCTGGAGCTGGTCGCGGGTCATGCCCGGTTTGCGGAAGAGCCCGGCGGTAACGATAACCAGCTCGGAGTCGGCGATATCCTTGTAGTCGCTGGTGCCGCTGATTCTGATATCGGCTTTGAGCACGGGCGCCGACTGCGCTATATCCAGCGCCTTGCCCTCGGCCAGCCCCTCGACGATATCGAGCAGGACGACCTCGGCGTAGCCCTTTTCGGCGATGCGCTGAGCTGTGGTGGTGCCTACGTTTCCCGCCCCTATAATCGTAATCTTGGCTATTTGGCCTCCTCCATCTTTCTGATTACGGCGTCGGCGACCTGCGAGGTGCCCACGGCCTCGGCGTTGTTAGGCTTCATGTCGTAGGTGACGTCCTTGCCCTCGGCGATGACGGCGGCGATGGCGTTCTCCAGCCTGTCGGCGGCTTCGGTTTCGCCGATATGCCTGAGCATCATCACCCCGGAGAGCATCATCGACATCGGGTTGACCTTGTTCATCCCCTTGTATTTAGGGGCGCTGCCGTGGGTGGCTTCGAAGATGGCCATGTCGTCGCCCAGGTTGGCGCCGGGAGCTAAGCCCAATCCCCCCACCAGCCCCGCGCAGAGGTCGGAGATGAGGTCGCCGTAGAGGTTGGGCAGCACCAGCACGTCGAACTGCTGCGGCCTCTTCACCAGCTGCATGCAGAGATTGTCCACGATTCTATCCTCGAACTCGATGTCGGGGTATTCCTGGGCGACCTCTCGGGCGTTGGCTAAAAAGAGCCCGTCGGAGAACTTCATGATGTTGGCTTTGTGGACGGCGGTGACCTTCTTCCGGTTGTGGGCGCGGGCGTATTCGAAGGCGAACCTGACGATGCGGCGGCTGGCCATCTCCGAGATGACCTTTAGACTTATCCCCGAGTCCTCCCTGACCTCGCTGTCCGTGGCTTCGGCGACCAGCTGCCTTAAGCGCGCCGTCTCCGGCTTGCCCTCCTCGAACTCGATGCCCGCGTAGAGGTCCTCGGTGTTCTCCCTGACGATGACGATATCGACATCCTTGAATGGCGTCGGCGCTCCGGGGTATATCTTGCAGGGCCGCAGGCAGGCGTAAAGGTCCAGCCTCTTGCGCAGGGCGACGTTGACGCTGCGGAAGCCCGAGCCGACGGGGGTGGTCACCGGCCCCTTGATGGCGACGCGGTTCTTCCTGATTGAAGCCAGCGTGGCTTCGGGCAGCACCGCCCCTAACGCCTCCAGGGCTTCGACGCCGGCGTAGGCCAGCTCCCACTTGAAGCGGGCGCCGCTGTCTTCGAGCACCCGCCTCGTTGCCTCGCTGACCTCGGGCCCGATGCCGTCGCCGGGGATAAGGGTGACATTATGAACCATAGTTATTCCTTTTCAGCTCCTCCCCACCCCAAGGTTTTTCGTCCCAACCCACTCCACCGTGTTAGCGTACGTATTGTCGTCCCACCCTGCCCACCCTTAGAGGGGATTCTCCCTCTAGAATTCCTTCTAAGGGTACGTAGCCCCACCCTGTTTCCCCCTTTGAAAAAGGGGGATTAAGGGGGATTCCCCCCCTATCAAAGCTTAAAGTCGCCGTGCTTATGGATGTAGGGGAGGAGTCCCCCCTCCCCCAATATCTTTAACATGACCTCGGGCAGCCTGCCGAAGGTCAGTAATTTCCCGTTGGTTATATCCTTGACCGTGCCTTTGGCTAAATCTACCTCCAGCATGTCCCCGTCGTTAATTACGTCGGTATCACATATTAACACCGGCAGCCCCAGATTGATAGCGTTCCTGAAGAAGATGCGAGCCACCGACTTGGCCAGTATGGCGCTGACCCCGGCCATCTTTATCACTAACGGCGCGTGCTCACGGCTGGAGCCGAGCCCGAAGTTGCTGCCGGCGACGACGAAGTCCCCCTTCTTTACCCTGGAAGAGAAGGTGGGGTCGGCGTCCTCAAGGACGTGCTTGGCCAGCTCGGGCAGGTCGCTCCTGAGGTGGGCCAGCCTCCCCGGCGTAATATGGTCGGTGGAGATGTTGTCGCCGAATTTAAAGGCTCGTCCCTTAAGCACTAGCTCACCTCTCTGGGGTCGGTAATCTCGCCTTTAATGGCTGAGGCCGCCGCCGTAGCCGGGCTGCCCAGGTAGATAAAGGCCTCGGGGTTGCCCATCCGCCCCTGGAAGTTTCGGTTGGCCGTGGAAAGGCAGGCCTCCCCGTCGGCGAGAACCCCCTGGTGCAGTCCCAGGCAGGCGCCGCAGCCGGGGGGTAAAATCACCGCCCCCGCCTCAAGCAGCGTTTTTATATAGCCGGCGGCGATAGCCTCTAGCAAAACCTTTGACGAAGCCGGGGCTACAATAAGTCTGGTGTCGGGGTGTCGTTTTTCCCCCTTTAAGATAGCGGCGGCTATAGCTAAATCCTCCAGCCGCCCGTTGGTGCAGGTGCCGATAAAGACCTGCTCTATTTTGGTCCCTTTTAGCTCTTTAGCCCTGGCTATATTGTCCACCTGGTGGGGCTTGGCCACCATCGGCTCGATAAACCTTAAATCTATACCAACCCTTTTTTCGTAAACGGCGTCTTTATCCGCCTCAAGAGGCTGGAAGTCCTTGGCTCGCCCCTGCGCCTTTAAGTATGCCTCGGTAATCTTATCGCTTGGGAAAAGCCCCACTTTAGCCCCCGCCTCCACCGCCATGTTGGCTATGGTAAAGCGGTCGGACATGCTTAGATTGGCCAGACCGTCGCCCCCGAACTCCAGTGCTTTATAGGTGGCACCGTCGGCGCCGATAGTGCCGATAAGATAGAGGACTAAATCTTTAGCGCCGACTTTGGCGTTGAGTTTCCCGCTAATGTTTATCTTTATACTCTCGGGCACCCGCAGCCAGCTCTTGCCTAAAGCAAAGATAACGGCCACGTCCGTCGAGCCCATGCCGGTGGCGAAGGCGCCCAGCGCCCCCGCAGTCACGGTGTGGGAGTCGGCGCCGATGACGACGTCCCCCGGTCTGGCCAATGCTTCGGCCACAATCTGGTGGCAGACGCCGCTGCCGACGTCGTATTTCAGGCAGCCCATATCCTTAGCGAACTGCCGTAAGAGCTTATGGTCGTTGGAAAGCTGGCGGTTGGGGCTGGGGGCGGCGTGGTCGAAAAACAACACCGTCTTTTGGGGGTTAGCCAGTTTTTTGAACTTGCCGGCCTGAAACTGCCTTACCGTCAGCGGCCCCGTGGTGTCCTGCACGAAGGCCAGGTCAACCCGGGATATAACGATATCTCCGGCGTAGGCTTCGCCCGCCGACTTTTTCGTCAGAATCTTCTCAGCTAATGTTTTACCCACGTGAGGCCTTACCAGTAGCTCTAGCCGATTACCGCCAGGACATCGTCTCTAGCTACTTTGTCGCCATCGGCGAAGTTTATGGCTTTGACTTTACCCCCCACCGGGGCGGTTATGGCGTTGGCCATCTTCATCGCTTCCAGGATGAGCACCACGTCGTTAGCCTTGACCGTGTCGCCCACCTTTACCTCGTAGCGTATGATTATGCCGGGCATGGGGGCGATAATGGCCGTCTCGCCGGCTTTGGGCGGCGGCGCTTTGGGCTCGGCTTTCTTAACTCCGGGAGCCTTGGCGGTGGGTTGGGGTGGCGGTGCCGCTGCCGGCCGTGTCGGCGGTGTCGCCCTGGGCGCTGCCGGTGCCGCTGGTGCTCCACCGGTGGCTTCCAGCCCGATGTTAAAGACCTGGTCGCCGAAATAGACGCGGTAGTTTTGGACGCCGCCCGTGGCCGGTGCGACCTGGGCCGCTTCGGTAATCTCGCCCGACTTTATCTTGGCGATAAGCTCGTCCTCGCGTTTTATTTCCTCCATAGTCTTGGTCTTGACATCGGCGGGCGGCGCTTCCAGCCCGTATTTCCAGCGCAGGAAGCGCATCCCGGTGGTCGGGTATAAAGCGTAGATAAGCACGTCGCCGATGTCCTTGGCGATGTCCTTGGTATCCTTCTTGGCTTTCTCCAGTTCCGGCTCGAGCATGTCGGCGGCGCGACAGGTGATGGGCTTCTCCCCCCGCGGGTAGCCCTTGAGGGCCAGCTTCTGCACCTTGGGGTCGATGGGGGCGGGGGGCTTGCCGTATAGCCCGTAGCAGTAGTCCTTTATCTGGTCGGAAATCATCTTATAGCGTCCGAAGAGGACGTTCTGCACCGCCTGGATGCCCACAATCTGGCTGGTGGGCGTCACCAGCGGCGGGTAGCCCAGCTCTTTTCTCACCCTGGGCAGCTCGGCATAGACCTCCTCGATTTTATCCAGCGCGCCCGCCTCCCTAAGCTGCGCCACCAGGTTGGTTATCATCCCTCCCGGCACCTGGTGCATCAGTACGGCGGTGTCGATAATGGACATCTTGGTCGTATCCAGAAAGTCGCGGTATTTGGGGGCGATGGATTCGAAATACTGCCCCAGCTTCAATAAATGGGCTAGGTCGAGCCCGGTATCCCTGTCCGTACCCTGGAGGGCGACCACGATGGGCTCGACGGCGGGGTGGGAGGAGCGCAGGGCGAAGGGGGCCAGGGCGGTATCGATAATATCGACGCCGGCCTCGATGGCCTTGAGGCAGCTCATCGAGGCCATGCCGCTGGTGTAGTGGGTGTGCAGGTGCACCGGTATCTTGATGGCTTTTTTCAGCGCCGTAATCAGCTTGAAGGCATCGTCGGGCGAGATGAGCCCGGCCATATCCTTGATGCAGAGGCTATCGGCGCCCATCTTCTCCAGGATTTTAGCCTTGTTGACATAATAATCAATGTTGTAGACCGGCCCCCCCAGCTTGGGCTCGGTCAGCGAATAGGAAAGCGAAAGCTGGGCGTGCTTGCCGCACTCCTTGATTGCCTTGAGGCTGGCCTCGAAGTTGCGCTCGTCGTTGAGGGCGTCAAAGACCCGAAAAACATCAATGCCCACCTCGGCGGCGTGGTGGACGAAGGCGTTGACCACGTCGTCGGCGTAGTTGCGGTAGCCCACCAGGTTCTGCCCCCGCAGCAGCATCTGGAGGGGGGTATCGGGCATCAGCTTCTTCAGGATGCGGGGGCGGTCCCAGGGGTCTTCATTGAGGAATCGGGTGGGCACGTCAAAGGTAGCCCCGCCCCACACCTCCATGGAGTAAAACCCCGCCTTGTTCATCTCGGCGGCGA
>CAYNFV010000048.1:0-8098 GCA_964396645.1 uncultured Dehalococcoidales bacterium | reverse complement strand
TGTGCTCGGCGGCGGAGATGGTGTTGCCGGTGGGGGCGTTGACCACGATGATGCCGTGCTGGGTGGCTTCTTCGATATCGACGTTATCCACGCCGACGCCGGCGCGGGCGATGACCTGCAGCTTTTTACCCGCCTTAATAATATCGGGCGTGACCTTGGTCTGGCTGCGCACAATGAGGGCGTCATAGTCGCCTATAATGGATATCAGTTCCTCGGGTTTGAGCCCCGTCTTGACGTCTACTTCGGCGTGGGGGCGCAGAATCTCTATGCCTTCCTCGGCGAGCTTGTCGGCAATTAAGACCTTCATTTGGCTCTCCTAGCCGGTAAATCCGGCCTGGGGCAGTACCTTCTTCAGGGATGTTAGCAGTCCCTTGATATCATCATCGCTTACCCAGCCCAGGTGGCCGATGCGGAATATCTTGCCGTCCAGCGTACGCTGTCCACCGGCCAGCACCACGTGCTCCTGCTCCCTCATCAGCTTGACCAGCTTCCTGGTATCCAGTCCTTTTGAGCCGGCTACCGAGGTAACGGTGTTGGAGGCGTGTTTGGGGTCGGCGAAGAGGGATAGGCCCAGCGCCTTGATGCCGTCGCGGGTGGCCTTGGCGATGCGGGCGTGGCGGGCGAAGATATTGGGCAGGCCCTCCTTGAGCATCATCTTGAGCGATACCTCTAAGCCGTATACCACGCTGACAGCCGGTGTCCAGGGAGTCTCGCCCTTGGCCAGATAGTCCTTAGCCTTGCCGAAATCCCAGTAATAGCTGGGTATCCTGGACTCGGCGTGCGCCTTCCAGCCCTTTTCGCTGATGCTGACCATAGCCAGTCCCGGCGGCACCATCCAGCCCTTCTGCGAGCCGGTGATGGCGATATCTATGTTCCATTCGTCCACGGGCATCTCGATGGAGCCTAAAGAGCTTATGGCGTCCACCACCAAAAGCTTGTCGAACTCCTTGACCACGGCGCTTATCGCCTTGAGGTCGTTGGTGACGCCGGTGGAGGTCTCGTTATGGGTGACCAGCACCGTCTTTATCTTGGGGTCGGCGTTTAGCGCTTTACGCACAGCGTCGGGGTCGGCGGCTTTGCCCCACTCGAAGTTAAGGTTGGTGACATCGGCGCCGAAGTGCCTGGCGATGTCGGCGAAACGGTCGCCGAAGACGCCAATGGAAATCGATAGTATCTTATCTCCTGGCGACATGGTGTTGACCACGCCTGCCTCAAGTCCACCTGTGCCGGAGCCGGTGAGCAGGAAGACATCGTTCTTGGTCATGAAGAGCTTCTTCAGGTCAGCAAGCACGTTGTCCTGCATCTGCTTAAACTCGGGGCCGCGGTGATTTATCATCTGGCGGCTCATTACCTTGAGCACTTCGTCAGGGAGGGGGGTGGGGCCGGGGACACGTAGATTATCCATTGGAATCTCCTTATTCTAGTCTTGATTGATTATCCTGGCAAAGCGGCGTTTGCCTACCTTTATTATACAGCCGCTTTTGATAGTAGCGGTGCTGGTAGAGGTTTTATCACCGTCTATGCTGACGGCGCCCTGCTTGATGAGGCGGCTGGCCTCGCTGCGGCTCTTGGCCAACCCTGTCGCCACCAGCAGGCGGCTGATATCAATTTCGCTGCCTGACGGGCACAGCTCCTTGAAGGAGAGACGGCACTCGGCTATCTCATCAGGCATTTCCTTCTGCTGCACCGTTCTCTCAAAATGTCCCTCAGCATCACCAGCTGCCTTCGAGTCGTAGAGCTGGGTGATGATCTCTCTGGCTAATCGTTTTTTAAGCATCATAGGGTTAAGCTCTTGCTTTTCCAGACCTGCCTTGAATTCTCCAAGCTCCTTATCGGGGACGTTGGTGAGAAGCTCAAAGTAGGTGAGGACGAGGTCATCGGGCACCGACATCACCTTGCCGTATATCTGCTCGGGGGGCTCGGCGACGCCGATATAGTTGCCCAGGCTCTTGCTCATCTTGTGGCTGCCGTCGGTGCCCACCAGCAGGGGGACCATAAAGCATTGCTGGGGGCGCTGGCCCATCATCGACTGCAATTCCCGTCCCACCAGGAAGTTGAACTTCTGGTCGGTGCCGCCGAACTCGACGTCGGCTTCAATGGCCACCGAATCATATGCCTGCAGCAGGGGATAGAGCAGCTCGGTGAGCGCTATGGGCTTTTCCGCCTTGTAGCGGGCGCTGAAGTCGTCTCTAGCTAAGAACTGGGCCACGGTGAACTTACTGGTGAGCTGGATAATATCGCTCAAGGTAAACTTGCCGAACCACTCGCTCTGCCAGCGTATCTCGGTCTTTTCCTTGTCCACTATGGTAAAGAACTGCTGCATGTAGGTCTCGGCGTTAGCCTTGACCTCTTCTATGCTTAGCATGGGGCGGGTGGCCGACATGCCGCTGGGGTCGCCGATTTGCGCCGTCCAGTCGGCGACGATGAGCACAATCTGGTGCCCGCGCTCCTGGAACTGGCGCAGCTTTCGCAAGGCTACCATGTGCCCCAAATGAATATCGGGGAAGGAGGGGTCAAAGCCCTCCTTGAGGCGAAGCTTCTTGCCGGCACGTAATAGCTGCGCCATCTCGTCTTCGACGATGATTTCAGCGACTCCCCGCTTCAATAAATAGTTAAGCTCGGCTTCTTGCATTTTTTAACCGGCACCTCGTATTTCCAGGCTGGCTTTGCCCCGTTTTACGTCTTCAGCAATCTGTTTCTTGAGCTCTTCGGGACTATCGAACTTTATCTCGCCGCGCCGGCGTTCGATGATATCAACAGTCAATTTTTGCCCGTAGAGGTCACCCTTATAGTCCATGATATAGACCTCGACCAGGCGCTTATCTCCGCCGAAGGTGGGGTGAAGGCCGATGTTGGTCATGGCCGGATAGGCCTGACTATCAACAAAAGCGTGGCTGGTATAGACGCCGTCGGCGGGCAATGCCTGCTCGGCTTCGGTCTCGATATTGGCGGTGGGAAAGCCCAGCTTGATGCCCCGCTTGTCTCCTTTAACTACTTGTCCCTGAAGGCGAAAGGGGCGTCCCATCAGCCTTTGCGCCCGCTTCATATCGCCCTCGGCTAAAGCCTGTCTGATGGCGGTGCTGCTCACCACCTCGCCATTTATCTTCAGCGGCGGCACCACCGTCAGGCTGAAGCCCATTGTTTCGCCTAATTGTCGTAGGACGTTGGTGTCGCCTTCACGGTCTTTGCCTAAGGCGAAGTCGGGGCCGACGACCAGCCCTTTTAGCCTTAAATGCTTTTTCAATAGCTCCAAAAACTCTTTGGGGCTTAGTTTAGACAGCTCAGTAGTGAAGGTCAGGGGGATGACCTCATCAACGCCCTCTGCTTTAAGCAGCTCTGTCCGGCGCTCAAGGTCGGTGAGGAAGGGCAGACGGCTCTGGGGCGCCAGCACCCCCTTAGGGTGCTGGCTGAAGGTTATGACGCCACTTACTAAACCCTGCTTTCGGGCGAGTTCGGTCAGCTCGGCAATTAAGTGCTGATGGCCAAGATGGACGCCGTCAAAGACGCCGATGGTCAAAAGCATGTCCCTTTTCGGCGAGAATTTAGCCAGTTCCGCCTCTACCTGCATGATGATTTATAGTAGCATAACGCTATTTGGGGGGTCAAACAATTTAGTTATCCGCCAGACTGTTTTGTGCTATACTTAGGCGTAAGCCAGCGTAGCTCAGTGGTAGAGCAACGGTTTCGTAAACCGTCGGTCGTCAGTTCGACTCTGACCGCTGGCTCTTGAAGGGAGCTTTATGATTAAGGCCGTCTTTTTTGACTACTACAACACGCTGGTCGATTACGACCCACCGCGGCAGGTAACTGAAGCCAAGATGCTCGGCGAGATGGGCGTTGAAGTCAAACCTGAAGCCCTGCTCCGCCCCTTAATGGTCGCCGACGACTTTCTCTCCCAGGAGCACTCCCGATTGTCCATGGGCAAGCGCTCCAAAGAGGAATTAGCGGCGCTCTACGGGCGCTATCACGGGGTAATCCTCAAAGAGGCGGGGCTGGAGGCTAAACCGGAGATTATCGCCAATATCTTGAGGAAGTGGTTTAGCCTCGAGTTAAAGATGAAGCTCTACGACGATGTGGCGCCGGCTTTAGACCAACTCAAAGAGCGGGGATTGACTCTGGGGCTTATCTCCAACGTCGACCGCGACATAAGCGCTGTCTATGACGAATTGGGGCTGGGCAACTGGCTCCAGCTAAAGATAACCTCGCAGGACGTCGGCTTTAATAAGCCCCGTCCCGAAATCTTCCAGGCGGCGGTAAAACAGGCGGGGGTTGAGCCTTCAGAAGCCATCTACGTGGGCGACCAGTACCAGATTGATGTCGTCGGGGCCAACGGGGTGGGGATGCGGGGAATCTTAATTGACCGCCACGACTTCTTCAGGGATATCACCGATGCCATCCGAATCCGCAGCCTTGGTGAGCTAACCCAACACCTGGACTAGACATTAAAGAGGAAGGTAATCACATCGCCGTCCTGGACGATATAACCCTTACCTTCGAGTCGCAGCAGCCCCTTCTTGTGAGCCTCAGCCATACTGCCGCACTTGAGCAGGTCGTCGTAGCTGATGACCTCGGCGCGGATAAAGCCCCTCTCGATATCGGAATGAATCTTGCCCGCCGCCTTTAGCGCCGGCGTGCCCCTGGGTATTGACCAGGCCTTCATCTCGTCGGAGACGGTGGTGAAGAATGATATTAAGCCCAGCAGCTCGTAGGACAGCTTGACGACGTTCTCCAGCCCCGTTTCGGGGAGCTTGTACTCGGCGCGGAAGTCCTTGGCGGCTTCATCGTCCAGCTGGGTTAGCTCCATCTCCAGCTCGCCGCAGAGGGTTATCACTTTAGAGCCCGCCCGTGCGTAGCGGGCATTAAGGTCATCCTGCATGGCTTGTGCCTGGGCTATCTGCTCCTCGCCGATGTTGACCACGAGGAGACGGGGCTTGGCGGTGAGGAACTGGTAGTGGGCGATAAGTTTAGCCTCTTCGGCGCTTAAGCCCATTTCGCGTATGGGTTGCTCTTTTTCCAGACCTGCCTTAATTCGGCTTAAAAGCTTCTGCTCCGCCACTAGACCCTGGCGCTCGGCGGGCTTGGCTCCCTTTAACGACTCCTCAATCCTCTCCAGCCTTCGGCTGACGATGCCCAGGTCGTGAAGGGTAAGCTCCAGGTTGGTGGTGGCGATGTCCCGCTCTATATCCAGGCTGCCTTCGATATGGGGGACGGTCTCGTCGGCAAAGGAGCGGACGACATCAATCAGGGCGTCGGCGCTGCCGAGCTGGCTCAGGATTTGTCCCCCCACCCCTTTGCCGCTGCCCAAATCCCTGACCGAGGCGCCGATATCAATATAGCTTACCTCGGCGGGTATGACCTTTTTGGGGTGGAGCATATCGGCCAAGACCTGCAGGCGTGGTTCGGGCACCTTGGCGATGCCGATATGCGGGGCGAGACTCTTGGTATCGGTTTTGCCCCTGGTGAGGGCGTTAAAGATGGTGGTCTTGCCGCTCTGTGCCAGCCCGACAATGCCGATTTCAATAGTCATCGGTCCAACCCTATTCTCTCAGTCAGGCTTTACGATGACGCGGATGATTTGATAATCTTCAGAGCTTGCTTGAGGGCGAGTTCTCTTTCCTTGGTGGTGAGCTGGTCGTTGGCGGCCAGGTCGAGGAGGGCGCGCAGGGCTTCCTGCGAGCTGACGTTGCCCATCTGCTCAATGGCTTTAGTCCTCAAATCGGGGTTGAACCCCATGTCGGTGGCGATAGTCGATAGCTTCTTCAATTCTTCGGGGCGTTCGTTCATAGCATTCTCCTCACGGCTCCGGATGGGGCGTTCGTTCATAGTGTTCTCCTCTTAACTCCGGACAGGGCATTATTTTCCCCTATTTTACTCCATAGCCGCGGCATATTCAATAGAGATTTTGGGGCTTGCCTGTGATAAAATGGTAAGACTGAGGATTTAAGGGGGAGCCTTGCTCTATATACTGCACGGCGAAGATGATTTTTCCATCAACCAGTACCTCGGCGAGATAAAGCGGGGGTTGGGCGACCCGTCTGCGCTGGCGACCAATACCTCCACCTTCGAGGGGCAGAAGCTGACCCTGGATGAATTAAGAGGCGTTTGCGGGACCGCCCCCTTTCTGGCTGAAAAGCGCCTGGTCATTATCGAGGGGCTGCTGGGGCGCTTCGAAGCCAGGGCCCGACAAAAGAAGACGGGGAATAGGGGTGGCGATGACGTCAAGTCCTTTGCCGAAGCTATGGGCAATGTACCCGAGAGCACGGTGGTGGTGCTGACGGAGGGCAGGATAAGGAGCACCAACCCCCTGCTCAAACTGCTTTCTTCGCAGGCGGAGGTAAGGGCTTTCCCTATGCTCAGGGAGGCGAAGCTGCGGCAGTGGATAGAGAGGGAGGTTTCGGCGCAGGGCGCCGCTATCTCTCCCCAGGCGGCGGAGCTGCTGGCCAAGCTGGTGGGGGGCAACCTCTGGGTTATGTCGGGCGAGATAACCAAGCTGACATTGTTTACCGGCGGGCGGCGCATCGAGGCCGAGGATATTAATAAAGTGGTCAGCTCGGCGCAGGAGGCTAACGTCTTCGCCATGATTGACGCCATCCTCGACTTTAAGGTCGGGGTCGCCGAGCGATTGCTGGAGCAACTAATGGGGAGGGGGGCTTCTTCAGCCTACCTGCTGGCCATGCTGACGAGGCAGGTCAGGCTCATCGTCCAGGCCAAGGAAATGAGGCGGCAGCGTAAGTCCGATATGGAGATTCAGAGCCAGCTGGGCTTGGCGCCCTTTCCTCTGCGCAAGACACTGGAGCAGGCCCAAAGATATCCGATAGAAAGATTGAAGCAGCTCTATAACAAGCTCCTGCAGACCGACCTCTACATCAAGCGGGGGAAATTCGAGGGGGGGCTGGCGCTTAACCTGCTCGTCGCCGAGCTTTGTGCCCAGAGGCGCTAGTTCGTTGACAGCCAGTGCCCGTTAAACTAAAATCGTTAAGAAATGATGACCAGCGACCAAGTCCGCCAGGCCTTTCTGGATTTCTTCAAGGGAAAAGGACATGAAGAGCGAGATAGCTCTTCCTTGATACCCAAGAACGACCCGACACTGCTCTTGACCACGGCGGGCATGGTCCAGTTCAAGCCATATTTTCTAGGGGAGGCAAAGCCGCCCAGTCCTAGATTAACTTCCTGCCAGAAGTGCTTCCGCACCACCGATATTGAGGCGGTGGGCGATTCCACCCACCTCACCTTTTTCGAGATGCTGGGCAACTTCAGCGTCGGCGATTATTTCAAGAAAGAAGCCATCGCCTGGGCCTGGGAGTTCGTCACCCAGTGGCTGAAATTACCCGAGGAACGTTTGTGGGTAACCATCTACCTCGACGACGACGAGTCCTTCGGCTACTGGCGGGATGTGGGCGTCCCTGAAGAGCGAATACTGCGCTTTGGAGAAGAAGATAACTACTGGGGGCCGGCCGGAGACAGCGGTCCCTGCGGGCCCTGCAGCGAGATTCACTATGACTTCGGCGAGGATGTCGGCTGTGGCAAGCCGACCTGTAAGCCCAACTGCGACTGCGGGCGCTTTTCCGAAATCTGGAACCTGGTCTTCACCCAGTATAACCAGGACAAAAATGGTAAGCGCACCCCGCTGCCCAGCCCCAATATCGATACGGGAATGGGTCTGGAGAGGACGGCGGCCGCCGTCAATAACAAGTCCTCTGTCTATCAGATTGACCTTTTTACTCCTTTAATAAAGCGCATCGCCGAGCTGGTGAAGGTGAAATACGGCTCTGATGCTACCAGCGATAATGCTATGAGGGTGGTCGCCGAGCACGGGCGGGGCATTGCCTTTCTTATCGCCGACGGGGTCATTCCCAGCAACGAGGGGCGGGGCTATGTGCTGCGGCGGCTGCTGCGGCGCACCTCGCTTTTCGGACGCAGGCTGGGGCTGGACAAGCCCTTTATCGATAAGATGACCGAAGCCACCATCAAGCTTATGGGGCATATCTATCCCGAGCTAAAGCAAAGGCAGGAGTTCATCCAGCAGGTGGTCGAGAGCGAGGAAGCCCGCTTCGGCGAGACATTAAGCACGGGTTTAGAGCTGCTGGATGGGATTATG
>CAYNFV010000047.1:0-8309 GCA_964396645.1 uncultured Dehalococcoidales bacterium | reverse complement strand
CCGTCTATCTTATAGTCCTCGATATACTTAATCAGCTGCTCGACGTCGGGGTGGGAACCGTGGCGCTTTCTGGCCTTGTCGTGCCAGTAGGTCCAGAACTTAATCCACCGCCAGGCGATGTGCTCCAGCGGGTCGGTAATCTTGCTTAAGTCGATGTCGAAGTTATAGATCGCCTCTATCATGCGGTAGGTCGTCTCCACGGGGAAGACCGCCCCCTTGCTGTTGAAGTAGTTGAAGTCGCTTAAGGCAAACCACGACGGCAAGCCACCACCCCAGATGAGGCGGTATTTCTCGTCAGGAATTACGCCTTCTTTGTTAGCTATCTTACGCTTTAGCTCATCGTACAGGTCCTTATAGTAGTCATAGGCTTCCTGTGTCCCCATCATAAACACCATAGGCACCATGGTATTCATGGCATCACCGGTACCCATCGGTGTCGGCACAGCCTTGCGCAGCTCGTAGGCTTCCCAGATCAGATTCCAAGTTCTGTCGGAAAGGTCAACCAGCTCGCTCAGGCGCTCCCAGTCCATCTTCTTACCGGTATGCTTCTCCAGGAACTTAACCAGACCTTTTAGCTCGTCGACAATATACTTCACGTAGTAGTCCTGCACCTCACGGTAGTCATAATCATTCTCGTAGAGAGGCCAGGGCATTCCCACATCATAGATAGGGACGTCGGGCATATAGTGCTGGGCGGCCTGGTACCACTTGTTCCTGGGGTCGCAGAGTATCTGCCCGCTGCCCAGCATCATGTCCGGCCTTGCCTGCCCTCCCCAAGGTGCGTCGGGGGGCATCTCGCCCAGCTCCTCGCGCCAGGCGTCAAAACCAAGACCACAGAGGGCGTAGGTGCAGAGGGAACGGGAGAAATTCTCCGCCTCCGCCCTCTCTAAGAATCGCTGGGCATCACGTTTGGCGCCACATACTCCGGCATAGTTCTCCGTCCACACCGGGACAATATCCATGGCTCGAATAATCTCGTCATAACCACAGACGATAAAGGCATAGGCTATAGGCTTCCCCTCCTCCCTGGCCTGCACAGTACCGCCGATAGACGCCTTGACCATAGGGCCAATTTTGGCTGCTGCCTCGGTAGCTGTCCTTCTCTTCTTTCTTTCCTCGGGCTTCTTTTCCTCGGTCATAACCGTTCTCCTTTATTTTCGACTATTTTGCCAGCATTTCCAGGAAAGCCTGGATGCGGGTTCTTAATCGTCCAATAGTGGACATGGAATACTCGTCTTCGAGGTAGAGCACCGGCGTGCCCTTAGCCTCGATATAGCTCTTTATCTGGGGCACCTCAAAGCCGTAGGGGTCGCAGTACTTATAGATATAGAGCACCACCCCGTCAACCCCGAAGTCGTCAATCATCCGTCTCATATGACCAAATCTATCCTCCAGATATTCCTGGTAGTTGCCCTCCATTTCGCGGTAGGTCCGTCCGCACTTTATCTTCCTCAGATAGCGCTCGGCCAGGCCAGCTATGGGGTCGGCGGTAACATCCACCGAGGAGAAGAACTCCCTGGCTCCGGGGCAGAGGTCGTCAGCCACCACCCAGGCACCGGAGTCCTCGATCAGCTTGATGAAGGCGACGTCATCCACCTGAGCGCCGATGACCATTATTCTAGCTTGTTTCTGGGCGGAAGGCGCTCCCCTCCCCTTGACCTCGGCGATTACATCGCCCAGCATCTCGATGGACTCCGCAACGGGCAGGCTCATGGCGGCGATTAATACCTTGGTCAGCTCCTCGCCCGAAATCAGGGGCGGGGAAGACTTGCGCAGCTCGTAGAGCTCTTTTACCTTAGCCCGGTTCTGGTTATGGAGCTTGATTGCCTCGGCCAGCGCCTTATCGGAGATTTCCTTGCCGGCAAACCCGCTCAGGCTGGTTCTAAAGGTCTTGAGCACTTCTTTGTAGAAGTCCAGCGAGGGGCCTCCGGTGCCGTGAGGCATATTGATGAAATGGGCGTAGGGTAAATTTAAGCTATATTTCCAGATATCGTAGGTACGGCAGATACTATCGCAGGCGTGGGGGACAACCAGCCCGTCCAGAAACTCGTAGTTGCCTTTAAGGGCCATATCGAAGCAGCTACGAACCAGCGGGCAGATGATGGTCTCCATCTCGGTATCGGCCTTGGTAATCGGCTCATTGACATCCCCCTTTATGCGGAAGGGCACCATGCCGACAGCGGTGATTAGCTCCGCAGGCACAAAGGCGCAAAGGTAGCCGATGACCTTCTGGCCCTGCTTTTTCAGCTCCCTGGCTCTCAAGCCGTAATCCTGGTAATATCTATCCGCCTCCGCCAGCCCTTTAACAACAGCCTTTTCTGGCATAACGTCGCTCCTTTCTTACAATGCCTAGTTTAAGGTATTAGCTAGCCAGTTTTCAACCTTTAGATAACGATGTTTCAATAAAATACAAGCCCCTCCGCTCGGGAGGGGCTTGTATTCTTGTCTTAAGATTTATTGCCTAGCTAATCTCCATGCCCTGCCTCCCAAGCGCCGCTAGCGCCGGTATAAAATAGGCGTAGTAATAAACCTGGGAAGCAATAATATTTACCATATCTATTAACCTTGGGCAGTAGTCTAACACAGGCGTTCTGCCCTGTCAACACTCCCACAGTATTATTTTAAGGTATTACCCCCTCCGTTTTCAACTTGGTGATATCGTCCCAGCTGTAACCCATCTCTAATAGTATCTCCTCGGTATGCTGGCCCAGCTCGGGGGCTTCCCGCCTGATGGAGGCGGGGGTCTGGCTGAAATCCCAGGGGAAACCGACCATCTTGGTCCGGCCGAAGACGGGGTGGTCAAACCAGCTGATATAGTTATTGGCCAGCGCCTGCGGGTCGTCAATGACCTCGGTGAGGGTCTGGACGGGGCTGTGAATTAAGCCCTCCCGCTCGAAAATCTCAAACCATTCGTCCCGGGTCTTGGTGGCGAATTTCTTATCCATAATGGCGATAAGCTCCTTGGCGTTCTCCCCCCTGGCCTCTATGCTGTTGAAGCGAGGGTCATTCTCCAGCTCGGGCCTACCCAGCGCCTTGCATACGTTGGGCCAGTATCTGTCGGGCTGGAGGTGGGCCAGGATAAACCACCTGCCGTCCTTAGCCTGATAGTGGTTATAGATGGGGTTGCCGGCCTCGGTCCTTATCTCCCTGGGGAACTCCTGCCCCAGCACGGCCGGCGCCGATAAGACCAGGCTCTCCATACAGATGATGCTGCCCATGAGCGAGGTGTCAACCAGTTGTCCCTTGCCCGTGCGCTCGCGGGCAAAGAGGGCGCAGCATATCGCCCAGGCGCAGACCATGCCCCCCAGCTCATCCCCCAGCCCGGGCAAGACCTGGGCAGGAGGACTGCCCCGCTCGCCGGAGGACATCATAAGCCCCGCCCGACCGATACCGGTATAGTCGAAGGAAAGCTCGTTGGCATCGGGGCCCTTTCTGCCCCAGCCCGAGGCCTGGGCATAAATCAGGCGCGGGTTACGCTTCATGAGCACGTCGGGCCCGATGCCCATCTTCTTGGGGGCCTCTATGCTCATGTTGGTTAGAAAGACGTCGGCGCTATCAATTAGCTTTAGGAAAAGCTCCATACTCTTTGGCTGTTTCAAGTTCAGGGCGATACTCCGCTTGTTGCGGTTATGCTGTTCGAAATAGTAGTTCCGTCCCTTGAGGCCGACCATGGTGCCGATAATCCTCATAAAACCCCGCCCCGGGTCCCCGGTCAAAGGCTCTACCTTGATTACGTCGGCGCCCAAATCACCCAGCTTGGTGCCGCAGACCGGCCCCTGCTGGAACATGGTTATCTCCACCACCCTGACCCCATCTAAGGGCCCCACCATTTTTCGGTTGTTCTTTGAGTTTTTCATCGTCCTTAATAAAAAATCCCCCGCTTGGGGGGGATATTCTAAACCTTTCTAATTATTATCTGGCTATACTATTAGATTGTTACCATACTGTCTCCCCCCGATGCGCACTAGGTGCGCTCGGTAAATATGAAGGTCGTAAAATATGAAGCTGGGGAGACAATATTTTCTATCATTCCCTACACACCCGGTTTAGTGCCAATGACTTTATCACAGGCAGGCTAATTTGTCAACTTTATGGCCGGATTCTTTATCGCCTCTCTATTCTAACCTCATTCCGCACAGGCAGATTTTATTGACACTTGGCAGGCTATTGACAACCTAAAAGATCATGCTATTATAATGTCTACCACCTTTATGCGGGGTAACAAAATAAAAAAGGAGGTGTTAGCTCGTGAGCAGAACTTGGGGAATGGTTAGTTTTGCAATCTTTGTCCTGGCTCTAGTATTATGCTTCGTCGGAGGTATAGTAGAACCTTCGCACACCACTATCACCGCGGTCTTGGCAGGCGCTGGGGTCGTAGTTGGTGTCATCTATGCTGTTAGCTCAAAAGAAATCAATGTTTTACTTCTGGCTACCATAGCCTTGTTGGCAGCCGCCGCCGCCTTCGTTCCCATTACAGATTTGTGGGAAGGCGACATAGTTACTGGTATTATCCAGAACTTTGCGGCACTGATGTCGCCAGTGGCTCTTATCGCCGCAATATACGCACTATTGAAAATTGGCTGGGAAAAAAAGTAAGCATAATAGAAGAATAGTCACAACACGTGAAACGACCTTAAAATAATACGGTGGTTTAGGGGACGAGGTGATGAAAGAAGGGCACTGGTAACCGCTTTCTGATGACGGTGGCTGGTGTCCTTTTTTCGGCTATGTCGCCGGCGCCCTGGTCAAGGTAATCTTTATCTGCATTATGGCCGGCTTCTTTATCGCCTCTTTGTTCTAATCCCTTCAGAGTATTGATAATAGCACCACATAGGCTTAAGCTAAAACCCCAACATTAGGGAAGAAGGCGTAAGGCATGTCAACAGAGGAAAACAAAACTAGGCAACGCCGTGTTTGGGAAGAGGTATTCAATAAGGGGAATCTTGCGATAATACCTGAGCTTATCGCCCCCGATTATGTATATCGTAGCCCTCTAGGGATGGAGGTCAAAGGCCCGGAGGGTTTCAAACAAATGGTCACCAGAGTCCGCACTGCTTTCCCCGACATTCATTTCACGATTGAGGATATTATCGCCGAAGGTGATAAGGTGGTGACCCGTTTCACACGCCGGAGCACACACACGGGTGAGTTCATGGGCATCGCTCCGACAGGCAAGAAGGTTACATTATCAGGAATTCTCATCACCCGCTGGGTAGGCGGTAAGGAAGTGGAAGCGTGGGAAAGCTTGGACACGCTCGCCATGTTTCAACAATTAGGTGTCAGCCCTCCCAGCCAATAAATCCTAAAAAGGAAGGGAGAATACCATGTCAACAGAAGAAAACAAAGCCCTGGTCCGCCGTTACCTAGCGGAGGTATATAACAACAAGAACATGGCGGCAATAGATGAGCTTATGGCTTCGAACTTCGTCGCGCACGCCTACGGACCACCGGGTGACCGGGAGGGCTACAAGCAAACTGTCAGCATGTTATTTACTGGCTTCCCCGACTACCATCTTACGGTGGAGGATATGGTCGCCGAAGGGGACAGGGTAGCGGTCCGCTTTACATGGCGCGGGACACACAAAGGCGAGTTCGCTGGTATTGGGCCTACCGGTAAGCAAGTAAATGTAACAGCTATGACCATACACCGCATCTCGGATGGTAAGGTTGTGGAAACCTGGGGCCTGGTGGACAGGCTGGGCCAGATGCAGCAGCTTGACGTTATTCCTCATATGGGGCAGGCGTAGAGGTAATCCCTGGCTAATAATACCATTCTCCTCTCTAGGGTATTGACAAATCGGAAAAAGTAGCCTAACCTTGTCCACGCACGGCGACAAATGACCGCAACTAAACACGCGTAGTAGCCTGATTTTTGGGGGGCTTAGGGGGGATGGATAAGGACACTGGTAACCGTTCTTTGATGGCGGTGGCTGGTGTCCTTTTCAAATAAAAAGGAGGCTGGTAAGATGCGGAAAACATGGATTTTTTCTATATCACTTTTAGCGGTGTTAGTACTGATAATAGCTATGGGAGCAGGCACTTGCGGGGATGGAGAGACAGCACCGCCATCTGAACCGACTTCCGCCGGAGAACCGGCGATACAATATGACCTATATACCTCGGTAAGTCCCGACGGCAGCGGCTCGATTACCCCAGACAGTGCCAACTATGATGCTGGCACTGTGTTAAAGCTCACCGCCATTCCGGCATCCGGCTATGCCTTCGACCACTGGTCCGGTGACGCTGTGGGCACATCAAGTACAGTTACCGTCATTATAAATTCTGATAAAATTGTTACCGCCAACTTTGTCGCAGCATTTGCGCTCAACATCAGTGTCAGTCCTGAAAGCGGTGGCAGCATCAGTCTCAGTCCAGATGATGACTTCTACGAGGCCGGCACGGAAGTAACGCTTACTGCTACTGCCGAAGAAGGATATACCTTTGATTCCTGGGGTGGTGACGCCGCCGGGGGGGTAATAACCACCACTATCATCATGGACGCCAATAAGAATGTTACCGCCAGCTTCAGGAACCTCCTGGCGGAAGGGATTCTCTTCGAGGACTATTTCGACGACAATAGAAATAATTGGGGAACTGATAGTTATATTGAAAATAGTGCTCTACATCTTCAGCTATCGGCATCGGGGGCAACAAAAACTCTTTTTATGTACAAATGGCCAGTTGAATCACCAAATTATCCGAACTTCGGGTACGAGATTGATATGACCGTCATAGAAGTTGAGAAAGCGGAAGGAAGAGGCATCGTCTTCCTGGGTGACCCCGCCCAAGACATAGAAAGGCACTGGTTCCTCTTTACAATAAGCGATAGTGGGTACTATTCACTTTATTACCATTATTATACAATAGCAGATGGCTCACGCTACCATGCCATCGTGGACTGGACTGCTTCCGATTTTATCAACAAGGGTAACAGCACCAATACGCTAAAGGTTATCTGCCGTTATTCTGTAATAGAGCTATATGTGAATGGTCATCTCCTAAAAAAGGTTCACGGTGAGTTCCCGGCCAATATCGGGTCTAATGGCATTGGCTTGTTTGTTAAGGTCTCAGAGGGGACAACACACCTCATTTTTGACAACATGAAAATGTGGGTTTTAGATTAATCCGGGCAGGCCTCATTGGGGTTAAGGGTTGAATAGCGAGTTTCTCCGCACCGGATAAAAACACCCCCCTCATTCCTCACACTCAGGGTTTGTGGTATAGTATGTAAAGCATGCTGGCCAAAGTAATCACCTGCGCCGTAGTCGGGCTGGAAGGCGCCGTTGTCGAGGTTGAAGTGGACATTGCCCCCGGCCTGCCCTCCTTCACCATCGTGGGTCTGCCCGATACCGCCGTCCAGGAAGCCAAGGAACGGGTGCGCGCCGCCATCAGGAACTCGGGCTGCAACTTCCCCACCAGGCGCATCGTGGTCAACCTGGCTCCCGCCTACCTCAAGAAGGCCGGCCCCGCTTATGATTTGCCCATCGCCGTGGGCATCCTGCTCAGCTCGGAGCAGATATCGGCCGACGTTTCCCAGACCGTCATCCTGGGCGAATTATCTTTGGACGGCAGCCTGCGCCACACCAACGGCATCTTGCCTATGGTAGCTCTGGCCCACCAGGAGAAGATTGCCACCGTTATCGTGCCTGAGATGGACGCCAGAGAAGCCTCGATAATAGAGGGCACCGAAATCATCCCGGTGACGTCTTTAGCCCAGCTGGTCAGCTATTTTAAGGGGGAGATTGCCGCCCCCGAATTCGATAAGGCGACCGCCGAAGAGTTTAATCCCACCACCCTGTCCCCCACCGACCTGGCCTACGTCAAGGGCCAGGAGCACGTCAAGCGGGCCCTGGAGGTGGCGGCGGCGGGAGGGCATAATGTTATCATGATGGGTCCGCCGGGCAGCGGCAAGACGTTGCTGGCGCGCTCCCTACCTTCACTATTGCCACCGATGACCGATGAAGAAGCCCTGGAGGTCACCAAGATATACAGCGTCAGCGGTTTATTGCCGGCCAATACCCCGCTGATTAAACAGCGCCCCTTCCGCTCCCCCCACCACAGCATCTCCAATGCGGGGCTGGTGGGCGGGGGGCAATGGCCCCGGCCGGGCGAGATAAGCCTCAGCCACCGGGGAGTATTATTCCTAGACGAACTGCCCGAATTCGGCCACGCTATACTTGAGGTATTGCGCCAGCCGCTGGAAGACAGAGTAATCACCATCAGCCGCGCCCAGGGCAGCGTTACCTTCCCGGCCAACTTCATGCTGGTGGGGGCAATGAACCCCTGCCCCTGCGGCTACTACGGCGACC
>CAYNFV010000046.1:0-8326 GCA_964396645.1 uncultured Dehalococcoidales bacterium | reverse complement strand
AAGACCAGCGTGGGGCGCATCATATTCAACGATGTCCTGCCCGCCGAGCTCGGCTTCTACAACGAGCCCATAGATAAATCAATCCTAAAGCAGATAGTGACCAACAGCTATAAGCTGCTGAGCAGTGAAGATACCACCAGGGTGGTGGACAGCATTAAACATCTGGGCTTCCGCTACGCGACTAAATCGGGGACGACCATCGCCATGGGCGATATCCAGGTGCCCCCGAGCAAGCCCAAGCTGCTGGAAGAGGCCGCGGAGAGGATTGCTATTATCGAAAACCAGTATAACAAGGGCTTAATCACCGAGGACGAAAAGTATAACAACACCATCGGGATCTGGATGGAAACTACCGACCGCATTACCGAAATCATCTCCCAGACCCTCGACCGCTACGGTGGCATCTATATGATGGCTACCTCGGGAGCCAAGGGTAACATCTCCCAGATAAGGCAGATGGCCGGAATGCGCGGGCTGATGACCGACCCCTCGGGCAAAATCATCGACTTCCCCATCAAATCGGGGCTGCGCGAGGGCCTGAGCGTGCTGGAGTATTTCATCTCCACCCACGGCGCCCGCAAGGGTCTGGCCGACACGGCACTTCGGACTTCGGACAGCGGCTACCTCACCCGACGCCTCATCGACGTTGCCCAGGACGTTATCACCCGCGAAGAGGACTGCGGCACCACCGACGGCATCTGGATAACGGAGCCGAAGCCGGGCGAGCTATTGCCCCCGCTGGCCGAGCGCATAATGGGACGGCTGGCCGCCAGCAAGGTGGTCAAGCCCAAGACCAAGAAGGTAATCGTCGACCGCAATGAGGAAATCACTGAGGAGAAGGTGAAAGAGATTATTGACGCCGGCATAACCAGGGTCCAGGTGCGCTCACCGTTGAGCTGCCACTCCCGGCACGGCGCCTGCCAGCGCTGCTACGGGCGTGACCTTGCCCGCGGGCACCTAGTCGAACTCAACACCGCCGTGGGCATCATCGCCGCCCAGAGCATCGGTGAGCCGGGCACCCAGCTCACGCTGCGCACCTTCCACACCGGCGGGGTGGTGGGGCTGGATATCACCAGCGGTCTGCCCCGCGTGGAAGAGCTTTTCGAAGCCAGGCCACCCAAGGGCCAGGCTATCATCTCAGAGATAGACGGCACCGCCGAGGTCGTTGACAACGAAGAGGGCAAGCTGATAAAGGTGAGCAGCTTCGAGGTCTACCGCGACGAATACCCGCTGCCGAAAGGCTGGAAGGTTGCCGTCAAGAACGGGCAGTCGGTGGATATCGGCGCCGTGCTGGCCAACCCACCGAAGGCGAAGAAAACCAAAACGAAAGCCAAGACCAAAGCCAAGGCCAAAGACGAGTCAGCCGAGCTGACCACCGAGGACAACCCCATCCTGGCGCGCGTCGCCGGCGAGGTAACCATTGAAGACGAGCAGCTGGTCATCAGCTACCTGGAGGAGCAGCAGCAGGAGTATGCCGTACCCGCCAGTGCCCATATTCGGGTGAAGGACAAGGAGCACATCAAGGCGGGGCAGCAGCTCACCGAGGGCTCCATCAACCCCCAGGATATACTGCATGTCCTGGGCAAGGAAGCCGCCCAGCAGTACCTGGTGGACGAGGTGCAGAAGGTCTACCGCTCCCAGGGCGTCAACATCAATGACAAGCACATCGAGGTTATCGTCCACCGTATGCTATCCAAGGTGCGTATTGATTCCTCGGGGGACACCGACCTGGTGCCCGGCGAGCTGATTGACATCTTCCGCTACGAGGATATCAACGCCAAGGTGCTGGCGGAGGGGGGTGAGCCCGCTACCGCACACTCGGTGCTGATGGGCATCACCCGCGCCTCGCTCAATACCGACAGCTGGCTGGCGGCCGCTTCCTTCCAGGAGACGACAAGAGTGCTTACCGAAGCCGCCGTCAAGGGCGAAATCGACCGCCTGGTCGGGCTCAAAGAGAACGTCATCATTGGCAAGCTCATCCCCGCCTACTCTCGGGTCTCCGAGGACGAGCCCGAACTGGAAGAGGGCGAAGAAGAAACGGCAGCCCTCGAAGGCGAAGAAGCACCAGCTCTAGAAGCCGGTGGAGAAGCGCCCAGCGCAGAGGTTGGCGAAGAGACCAAAGAGGCCGAGGAGCCCAGCGCGGAGGCCGAATCTGAAGAGACTAAAGAAGCTGGAGAGACTGAGGAGCCTGAGGAGACTAAAAAGTCCAAGGACTCCTAATCACCTATTCAAGGTTGAAACCGAGCCGCTCGAAAAGAGGCGGCTCTTTGTTTTGGCTTAAATTATATGTGTTATAATGAGCTTGATTTTAGGGGCCCCCGAAAAATCGGAGATTTTTTGGGGTGAAAGCCAAGGAGAAGAAGCTATAGAGCGCATCGTTTCGGGCAAGCCTAAAGCCGAGGACAGCACCCTCGACACCAGCCTCCGCCCCCACCGCTTTGACGACTTCACCGGGCAGGAAAAGGTCAAGGAAAACCTGAAGATAGCCATCGCCGCAGCTAAAGGCAGGGGCGAGGCGCTGGACCACGTCCTGCTCTACGGGCCGCCGGGCCTAGGCAAGACCACACTGGCCTATATCATCGCCGCCGAGATGGGGGTCAACCTCAGGATTACCTCGGGGCCGGCGATAGAACGCAGCGGAGACCTGGCGGCTATCCTGACCAACCTGCACAGCCACGACGTCCTCTTCATCGACGAGATTCACCGCCTCAACCGGGCGGTGGAAGAGATACTATACCCGGCCATGGAGGACTTCGGGCTGGATATCGTCATCGGCAAGGGGGCGGGCGCCCGCAGCCTGCGTCTGAACCTGCCCGACTTTACCCTCATCGGCGCCACCACCCGCTTTGCCCTGCTCAGCCCGCCCCTAAGAGACCGCTTCGGCGCTGTTTACCGCCTCGATTTCTACGATGAGCCGGCGATAAAGACCATACTGGCGCGTTCCGCCACCATCCTGGAGGTAAAGGCGGAGGGGGAGGGCTTGAGCGAGATAGCCCGTAGAGCCCGGGGCACCCCGCGCGTGGCCAATCGCCTGCTGAAAAGGGTGAGGGACTACGCCCAGGTGAAGGCCGACGGCATCGCTACCAGGGATGTCGCCGTCGAGGCATTGTCCAAGCTGGAGGTGGACGGCATCGGGCTGGACGAGGTAGACCACATGGTGCTGCGCACCATCATCGAGAAGTTCAACGGGGGGCCGGTGGGGCTGGATACCATCGCCGCCGCCATCAGCGAGGACGCCGATACCATCATGGATGTCTATGAGCCGTACTTGCTGCAGCTCGGCTTCCTGGAGCGCACGCCGAGAGGCCGGTTAGCCACCCAGCTGGCTTATGAGCACCTGGGGTTGTCCTACAACAAAAAACCGCCCCAGGGCACGCTGCTTTAAATATCTTCAACAACCTGCCACCCCATCACCTTGTTAGCGAAGGTCTTTCTGCCCCTCCCTGCCCACCCTTAGAGGCGCTGCCTCTAGAATTCCTTCCGGGTTACGGCCACCCCACTTATTTTGTCATCCCTGCGGAGGCAGGGATCCGGACCAGTAATTAAAGGGGCTGGATTCCCGTCTGCACGGGAATGACAGCGATATCGGGGGTTATTAAGGGGGGCGAATTCGGGGTCCCCGCAAAAACGAAGTTTTTGTGGGGTAAGAAGCCCTCCCTAGAAAGACGTTTCTGGGCGGGTGGGTGTGGGAAAAACAACCTGGGGGGTGGGGCAAAACAACGGGGAGATTGCTTCGTCGCTACGCTCCTCGCAATGACAGTGGAGTCCGGGGGAGAATTTTTACAGATTAATGTAAAAAGCTCTTGACATTTAGTAACTTATACCTTACAATATGTACTGTCTGGATTACTTTGGGGGTATATATATATGGCACCGTTACAAAAAAGAGCCTGGTGGGGACTTGGGGTGGGGCTGGCTTTTGCCATCGCCTTCGTGCTGGTCTTCTTCCTGATGGGAGGCATCGAGACCTTCGATAGCAACCAGGGCTTCCGTATAATCATCGATGTGCTCTGGGTGGGGGGCCTGGTGGCTAACCTGGTAATAATTGACCTGGCCCTGCGCCGGCCAGGCATGGTGGACGAAAGGGACAAGATGATTCTGGACCGAGCGCCCCGCGTCCAGTGGATAGCGGTCATTTTTACGTTAATGGCCTGGGTTATCGTCCTCAACGAGGTCTATCAGTCAACCGGTCTCATACCCGCCGTCTATCTCTACGTGATTTTTATATCCGTACTCACCGTGAGCACCCTGGCCTATTCCCTGGGCATCCTCATCGGCTACTGGAGAGCGAATAGAAGTGGCTAGGATAAACAACCAGATAAGGAGGCTGCGCTTCGACCACGGCGAGATGACGCAGGAAGAGCTGGCCCAGCGCGCCGGCTGCACGCGGCAGACCATAATCGCCCTGGAGCAGGGCAAATACGTGCCCTCCATCGAGCTCGCCTTCAAGATTGCCCGAGCCTTCGGCGTAGCTCTGGAAGAGGTCTTTCAATACGAGGAATAGGGGAGGATAAAAAATGAGCCTTAAAGCATTCACCAGAATAAGGATATTCGTCCTCATTATTATGGTCGGGCTTATCAGCTGGGCGATAGTCAGCGGCAACGCCTGGATACCGATACCGGTAATTTTAGCCGCCTTGGTGATAATGTTGCTCCTGAGAAGGAGGGTCCAGGAGGTAGTCGTCGACGAGAGGGTCTACAGCATCGCCGAAAAGGCGTCGCTGGTTGCCTTCCGCGTCTTCGGCATCGCCGCGGCCGTAATTGGCGTCACCCTGGTAGCCCTGGGCTGGCAGAGTTCGTCCGACCTCTATAAGATAGGCTTAACGCTGGCCTACTCCGCCTGCGGGCTGTTGGTGATTTACTATATCGCTTATATTTACTACAATAGAAAACACAGCGGTAAAAAATGAACCAACAACCTACTATTAAAACAGAGCGCCTGATACTCAGGCCCTATCGTCTCGAAGACGCCGCTGAGCTGCAAAGGCTTATCGGCGAACGCGATGTCGTCTCGACAATGACCAATGTGCCCTACCCCTATGAAGACGGCACGGCCGAAGAGTGGATTGGCGGGCGCCGGGAGAGCTTTGAAAAAGGCAAGACGGTTGACTTTGCCATCACCCATCGGCAGGAGGGCTTTCTCATCGGCGGCGCCAGCCTCGTCGATATTGACCAGCCGTCCGAACGCGCCGAAATCGCCTACTGGATCGGCAAGCCATACTGGAGAAAGGGCTACGGCACCGAGGCGGCTAAAGCTATTGTGAAATACGGCTTTGAGACATTGGGGCTGCACCGAATTAACGGCCGGCATTTCAAGCGTAACCCCGCCTCGGGACGAATCCTTGAGAAAATCGGCATGAAACACGAGGGCTGCCAGCGGCAGGCATATAAGAAATGGGGCAAATTCGAAGACTGGGAGCTCTACGGGATTCTAAGAAGCGAATATGAAGAGGGTCTTAGTCCATAGCTGCTGCGCCCACTGCGCCGCCTATACTTTAGAATACTGGCGGCAGCAGGGCTACGAGGTGAGTGCGCTCTGGTACAACCCCAACATCCACCCCTACACCGAGCACCAGCGGCGCCTGGAGGCGATGCAGACGCTGGCCGTGGAGATGAACGTCCCCCTGATAGACAGGGGCGGCTATGATATCGTGGAGTACTTTCGTGGGGTGGTGGGGCACGAAGCCGAGCGCTGCCGGCACTGCTTTAGGTTACGGCTATCCAAGACCGCAGATGTAGCCAAAGAGATGGGCTTTGACGCCTTCACCACCACCCTGCTCATCAGCCCCCACCAGAAACACGACCTGTTAAAGGAGATAGGTGGGGAGTTGGGTGGGGAGGTGGAATTTCTCTACGCCGACCTGAGGAAGCGCTACTCGGACAGCCGCCACATCACCAAGCCGATGAATTTGCACCGCCAGCAGTACTGTGGCTGTGTCTACAGCGAGTGGGAGCGCTACGGCGAGACAACCATAAAATAAGGGGGCCTCTAAAAAGAGACCCCCTTTGATATCAGTCCGCGATGGCGTAAACCACCTGGACGGTAAGGGTAACCTCCAGCTCGCCGGGGCTGATTGGGGTTACGTAACCTTCCTCAGGCACCGCCATACCGGCGTCCCTATAGACTATGGGGGTGTAAATGTTGCCTTCCGAGATATAGGTCGGCAGACCCAGCTCAACTCCGGCCAGCTCCGCCAGCTGCTCGGCCTTAGCCTTGGCATCAGCCATTGCCTCTTCCCGTGCCTCTTCATAGTATTCCGAAGGGTCATCGACGGAGAAGGCGATGTTGTTGATGCGGGTCAGGTCCCCGCCGGCTTCAGCCACAGCGTCGATAATGGCGCCAACGTTATCTATATTCCTTATCTTGGCCGTCACCATATTGCTCACCCGGTAGCCGATGACGACGTATTCGTCACCATCCCAGCGGGTAAGCTGGTCGATGCTGAAATACTGGGTCTGGATATCATCCTCATCCACGCCGTTATCGGTCAGGGCGTCCATTACCGCATCCATAGCCTCCATCGCCTGGTCTTGAGCCTCAGCCACCGTATCCGCTTGAGCCTCAACGCCTAACCAGAGGGTAGCCAGGTCGGGGGTGACGGTGACCTCGCCTTGACCAGTGACCCAGATTCCCTCCTGCTGGTTATTTATGTCTATCGTGCCGATGTTGGTCGTACCGGCACCACAGGCGGAAAACCCCACCAGTGATAGCACCAGTGCCAGACTTATAACCACCGTACCTGCCGCCAATAGCAAATTCCTTTTCATGTTTCACCTCCTTCCATTAATTGCTTTTATGGCTTCCATCTATATATAACGAAAAAGTCACCGTTTGGTTAGCGGCGACCTTAGTGAATTTGGGGAAATAGGGGTTATTCCAGGGCCTCGAGTACCTTTTCGTAGCCCTCCTCCGATACCGCAATCGCCTCCAGCAGAGCCTCTCGCACCGATTCGGGCACATCGTCCAGCATTGCCCACATCAGGGCGTAGTTATTAGCCGCCGAGCCCGCCACCTCCACCCTGAGCTCCGCCCAACTACGGGGCTGGCCCTTACCCCCCTCCCCCACCACCGCCGAGGGCGCGGGTTCCGCAGGGGCTGCCTCGGCGTCAACACCCGGCACCGACAACATCGCCCTGGCACCATTCGTCTCAGCCGCTTCCAGGCCCGAGGCTAGCTCAGCCAGCATCTCCAGGCGCTCATCCAGGCGCTCGGTGAGCACCTCCACCTGATGGGCGTCGCCCTTTTCGGCCATATAGATTACCTCCTCCACCCTCTTGTCGGCAAAGTTGGCGCAGAGCTGCGCCTTGCCCAGCTCAGAGGTGGTAAAGACCAGCTGCACCTGTTCGGTGGCCAGCTTGACCGGGTAGAGGATGCTATCGGGCATACTGTTGCTGGCGGCGACGACGGTGCCTCCCCCCGCCAGCAGCAAGACAAGGATGATAGCCAGCGCCGTCGCCCACCGCGGCATCCAGCCGAAGAAGGGGCGGCGCCTGGGGGCGGCCTTCTCCTCTAGCGCCGAGCGGAACTGGTATCTGGCTCTGGCTTTAAATTCGGGCCTCGGCTCCACCGCCGACGCCTCCTTGACCGCCAGCACCGTCTCCAGCAAGGGCCTTAGCTCGGCGGCCTGCTCCGGATATAGCTTGAGGCATTGCTCCAGGGTTTCGCCCCCCAGTATCCGTTCCAGGCACTCGTCCAGGATATTATTGAATTCCTTTTCTGTCATTGTTCCGTCACCAACATTGTCCGCCGCAGAGCGACGATGGCGCTGTGCTGCAACGCCTTCACCGCCCCCTGGCTCTTGCCCATAACCTTAGCCACCTGAGCGATGGATAGCTCGCTAGTGAAGCGCAACGAGATTACCTCGCGCTGCGCCTCGGTCAGCCTTTTCGTCGCTCGGAGAAGTTGCTCGATATCCATCTTAAGCTCGGTGGTGGCGTGGGGACTATCCCCGCTGCTCAGCGATTCGTCCAAGGGGACGGAGGCGCGTTTCTGCTTCCTTCTCAGGTGGTCGACCGCCTGGTTGTGGGCGATGCGAAATAGCCAGGCGGAGAAGGGCACCCCCTTCCACTTGAAGGAGGAGATTGACCGGAGCGCATTGAGGAAGACCTGCTGGGTCATATCTTCCGCCTCCATCTCATTGCCCACCCTCAGAGCCAGATAGCGATAAATCTTATCGAAATACTCCTCGTACAGCTGGGCAAACGCCTCCTGGTCGTTTTCTTGTGCCCGCCGAACCAGGCTCTCTTCACCTTGCACCTGACAACCCCCTCCAGATTAGGGCAACACGGCGTTGTCCTGTGCGTATAGTATAACGAAGCAAAGGGT
>CAYNFV010000045.1:0-8780 GCA_964396645.1 uncultured Dehalococcoidales bacterium | reverse complement strand
TGCCGATACCGCCCCCCAGCCTCTCCAGGTGGCTCCACTGCCCGGCCAGGCGCGGCAAGAGATACTGGTGTTGAGCCAGCTCGACCTGAAGTTGTCCCTCGCGGGTGTGCGCCCGCCTGGAGAAGATATCCAGAATCAGGGCGACGCGGTCAATAACCTTTACCTTGAGGGCTTCTTCCAGGTTGCGCTGCTGTAGCGGCGTAAGCTCGTCGTCAAAGATGACCAGGCTGTAGTCGAGGCTGCCCTTGAGGGCTATTAGCTCCTCCAGCTTGCCCTTGCCCATATAATGCGTCTTGGCGGCTCTGGGCAGCCGCTGTATGAGTTTACCGACCACGGTGGCTCCGGCCGTGCCCGCCAGCTGCACCATCTCGTCCAGCGAGTCCTCCGCCGACCAGCGTTCGACACCGCCCTTGCCGGTTACAGCCACCAGGAAGGCCCTTTCTGGCGAGGGACGGGTAACAATCGTGGTCTTAATAGGCAAATCTCCTTAATATTATGTAAAGTCCACCCCTGGCTTTAGCCTTCTTCGGCTATCGCGCCAGTTAGTCAGCTTGGACAGCCCTCTCACCAATGCGGCGTCGGGGATGGTCAAAGAGAGCCGTATGTAGCCTTCACCGTTCTTGCCGTAGCCTGTGCCCGGGGTGACCACCACCCCTACCCTCTCCAGCAGGTCGGTGGCGAAGTCCACTGAGCTGTAGCCCTTGGGCACCCTGGCCCATATGTAGAGGCCTGCCTTGGGCGTCTGCGCCTTCAAGCCCATGTTATTCAGCACCTCGATGACCAGGTCTCGGCGCCTCTGATAGATAGCGTTGTGCTCCTGGATACATTCCTGAGAGCCGCTCAGTGCCTCGATGGCGGCGTACTGAATAGCCTGGGGGATGCCTGAATCTATGTTGGCCTTGAGCCTCTTGAGGGCGTCTATCATATCAGCGTTGCCCACCACCATGCCTATCCGCCAGCCGGTCATGTTGTAGCTCTTGGAGAGCGAGTGGAACTCAACGCCTACCTCTTTTGCCCCCTCAGCCTGCATAAAGCTGTCCGCTTTGTAGCCGTCGAAGGCGACCTCGGAATAGGGGCCGTCGTGACAGATAGCCAGGTCATTACGTTTGGCGAATTCTACTGCTTTGCTAAAGAAATCGAGGTCAGCCACGGCGCCGGTGGGATTGTTGGGATAGCTGAGCCAGAGCAATTTGGCTTTCTTGAGGATGTAGCCAGGCACGGCGTCAAGTTCAGGCAGGTAGTTATTCTCCTCGGTGAGGGGCAGATAGTAAGGGGAGCCGCTGGCCAGCGTGGTGCTTATGGCGTAGACGGGGTAGGCTGGGTCAGGCACCAGGGCGATATCCCGATAGTCGATAAAGCAGAAAGCGATGTGGAATATACCCTCCTTGGCACCAATGAGGGGCAATACCTCTTTGTCGGGGTCGAGGTCAACACCAAAGCGCTTCTTGTACCACTGGGCTATGGCCTGGCGCAGCTCGGGCAGGCCCTCGGTTTCGGGGTAGCGGTGGTTAGCCGGGTCTTTAGCTGCCTGGCACAGCCTGTCGATTACGGGGGCTGGGGTGGGGATATCGGGGTCGCCGATACCGAAGTCAATAATATCCTCTCCCTTGGCCCTTTTCTCGGCGATTTTTTTGCTTATTTCGGCAAAAAGATAGGGTGGTAGGGTCTCAATCCGTCGCGACATTCTCATCTGGCCACTCTCCACTAAATACGATTTCGGCGGGACCGCTGAGGAGTAGTTCCCCAACTCCGTCCCACTCCACACCTAAAGTCCCCCCTGGTAGTCTTATATCAACCTTGCTATTTGTATAGCCGTGCAGTTTGGCTATAATGGCTATGGTGCCGGCGCCGCTGCCGCAGGCCAGCGTCTCCCCCACCCCTCTCTCCCAGACCCGCGCCTCTATCTGCTTTGAGCTTATGACTCTGGCAACCTCGAAGTTGGTCCGGTTGGGAAAGATGGGGTGCTTTTCCACTTTGGGGCCTATCTGCGACAGGGGGAAATCAGCCACGGGCTTTTCTGTGAAACAGACAGCATGGGGGTTGCCCATAGAGACGAAGCTCAGAGCCAGCTTTCTATTCTCTATCGTGAGGGGATAGTCTAATATCGGCTCGGCTGTAGCCTCCAGCTTTATAGGTATATCCTTAACGCCGAATTTCGGCTTGCCCATCCCTGTCTGAATGATAGTCGCCTTGCCTTCGGTGTGTAGCCTGGCTTTTCTTATTCCCGCCATGGTTTCAACCGATATCTCGGCGGTCTTACTATTGATTAGTCTTTTGTCTAAAGCGTATCTGACCAGACACCTCAAACCGTTGCCGCAGGCCTCGGCTTCGGAGCCGTCGGGGTTAAACATGCGCATGCTGAGGGTATTATTATCCAGTGACAGCAAGAGCAGACCGTCGGCGCCGATGCCGAAGTGACGGTGGCACATAGCCATAGCCAGCTTCGACCAGTTGAGCTGCCTTTCGTCGGTCTCCACCAAGATAAAGTCGTTGCCCGCGCCCTGCAGCTTGGTGAAATTCATTACCTGCCTCTTAAGAACCTATTCAGTGGGGCCATAATCTGGTGGTCGCCCGTATGCTGGATATCGAACCAGTGTATCCGCTCATCCTCCAGCCGGAACCAGGTGTACTGCTGGCGGGCAAGGCGGTGGCTCTCGAATTTGATCTGCTGGATAGCCCCGGGTAGGGTCAGCTCGCCATTAAGGTAGTGACCTATCTGACGGTAGCCAATGCTCGACAGGGCGGGCATGTTAAAGTCAAAGCCCCGGCTTATCAATCGCTTGACCTCTTCGACCAGCCCCTGCTCTATCATACTGTCCACCCTCAAATCAATACGGCGGTAGAGCTCTTCCCTGGCGGCGGTCAGACCAATGACGAAGATTTGGGATGGTGGCGCCTCTCGGCGCTGGAGCTGGGAAATAGGTGTCTCGGTCTCGTTGAAGACCTCCAGCGCCCTTATGGTACGGCGCACGTTGCGGGGGTCGATTTTCTCCGCCGCCTCGGGGTCAACATCGCCAAGCTCCTCGTGGAGCTTTTTGCCCTCCCCTGCGTTGGCCCTCTCCTCAAGCTCTTGGCGGAATTCGGGGTTGGGGGCTACCTGGGGTATGCCCCACCCCTCCAGCACCGACCAGACGTACTGACCGCTGCCACCGACCACAATGGGCAGCCTGTCGCGCTGCTGAATATCCTCGATAGCCCTGACAGCCAGCTGCTGGTACTGGGCCAGGCTGAAGTTCTCGTTGGGGCTGACGACATCAATCAGGTGATGAGGGACGACAGCACACTCCTGAGGAGTGGGTTTGGCGGTGCCGATATCCATAAAGCAGTAGACCTGGCGACTGTCGGCGTTGACGATTTCTCCGCCCAGGGCCTGCGCCAGCTGAATACCCATATGGCTCTTGCCAACGCTGGTGGGCCCGACTATACCGAGCAGGCGGTTCATTTCGTCCCCTTGATCTCCGCGGTCTGCTTGACTATGCTTAAGAATTCGTTGGCTTTGAGGCTGGCGCCACCGACCAGGGCACCGTCAATCTCAGGCTGCCTGGCGAACTCGGCGATATTTTCGTCACTAACGCTGCCGCCGTAGAGAATGCGCACATCCTGGGCAATCCCCTTGCCCTGTTCTTCGGCGATATATTGGCGGATAAAGCCGATGGTCTGGTTCGCCTGTTCGCCAGTGGCCGGACGGCCGGTACCAATAGCCCAGATGGGCTCATAGGCAATAATCAGGCCACCGATTAGGTATAAACGGAACGATGGTGAGCTTAGCTGCTTGGTTAAAACCTCCTCCGTCTTACCTGCCTTATTTTCCTCAGGGCTCTCGCCGATGCAAAGAATTGGCTTTAGCCCCACCTTTATTGCCGCCTTGACCTTTTTATCCACGATTTCTATAGTCTCGCTAAAGTGCTGCCGGCGCTCGGAGTGGCCGACAATGACATATTCACAGAGGTCAGCTACCATCTGTGGTGAAATCTCTCCGGTAAAGGCCCCCTTTTCCTCATAGTGGATGTCCTGTGCCCCCAGCTTTATCGTGCTCCCCTCAAGCCGTGTTTTGATGGCGTCCAGGGAAACGAAGGGCGGGCATATCACCTTGTCTACATTATCTATCCGGTCGAGCTCGTAGCGCATCTTGATGACTAGCTCGATGGCTTCGTCTACCGTGGTGTGCATTTTCCAGTTACCGGCAATCATCGGTACGCGCATCACACACCTCCTTAAGCGCCAAATTTAGCCAGTTTTAGGGCGTGAGCCATGGCTAAGGGCATAATCTGAGTGGCGTGGAATCGCCCCAGCCCCCCTGAGATACAGGCCGTTTCGGAGAACTCAGCCACCCTATCGGGGCGGCACCACTGGGAATGAAGGAGCACAGGCAGCGGGTGCCAGCTGTGGCTCTTGAGTGTGGCCGGCGTGGAGTGGTCACCCGTGACCACAATGACCTCAGGTTTGAGTCCGGTCAGGCTGGATAGAGAGTTATCCACCTCTTCGATGAGCTTGACCTTACCCTCGAAGTCACCGTCCTCACCAGCAGAGTCGGTCTTCTTTATATGCAGGAAGAAGAAGTCGTAATCGGCGTAGTTCTCCTTCAGGGTTTTTATTTCCTCAGCGATAGTTGAGCCGGTCTCCAGAACCGACATTCCGAGCAGCCTGGCCAGCCCGCGATACATGGGGTAGGCAGCAATAGCCGCCGGCTTCAGTTTATAGATTTCGGGCATGGTGGGGAGGTTAGGACGCTGGGAGAAACCGCGCAGCAGCACCATGTTGGCGGGGTAGTGCTTAGCCAGTATAGTTTTAGCTCTTTCCACGAACTTGTTAGCTACCACCGCCATCAGTTTAGCCTTGGTATGCATAGCACCAACCGCTTTTGGTGCCACACCCAGTTGCTGGGGGTCGGAGTCGCTGACATCGAGGGCTAAGCCCTTCCCCCTGAAGACGACGACAAAGCGATGCTCCCTGACGGGCAGGACGGAGAGCTTGACACCATCTATAACCAGTCTGTCAAGCAAGCGGCACAGCTCAGCGCATTTCTCGGTGGAGATGCGCCCCGCCCGGCGGTCGGTGATTAGACCGTCTTTATCTACAGTACAGAAGTTGCCCCGGGCGGCAATATCACCTGATTTAAGGTCAAAATCAATGCCCATTGCCTCCACCACTCCCCGCCCGATATTAAATTTAACGGGGTCATAGCCGAATAGCGCCAAGTGACCGGGGGTACTGCCCGGCGTTATTCCCGGACCTATGGGGTCGGTTATACCGCATATACCGGCGGCGGTTAGCCTGTCCAGATTTGGGGTGCTGGCTGTCTCCAGTTCGGTCTTGCCTGTATTAGGGTGAGGCAGCCCGCCCAGGCCGTCAATGACCAGCAATATGATTTTGGCGGGGGAGGGGTGGGACAGTCCCCTGATTAGCTCTAAACTATCCATCGTTTAGCCCTCCCTGCTGAGTAGTGCCTCGACACCGGGCAGTTTCTCGCCGCCCAGAAAGCGGAGTGAAGCCCCGCCACCGGTGGAGACGAAGCTCATCTTGTTGGCCAGTTTCATGGCGGTTACTATCTCGGCGGTAGAGCCACCTCCGATTATGGTCGTTGCCTCAAGCCTGGCTAAAAGCCTGGCCATAGCCTGAGTGCCTTTAGCGAACGGCTCTATCTCGTAGACGCCCATAGGCCCGTTCCAGAAGATCGTCCGGCAGCGGCCTAGTTTCTGGGAAAAGCTCTCGATTGTCTTCGGCCCTATATCTACAATCCTCCACCGCGGCGGTATTTGCTCCACCGCTACTACATTATACTCGTTTTCAGCACTTAGTTCAGCGGTAACCACCACGTCGACGGGTAGAATCAAGGGAAGTTTCTGCTTAGCGGCCCGCTGCATAAGCTTGGTAGCCAGCTCCAGCTTGTCGTCTTCCACCAGAGACAGCCCGACCTCATAGCCCTTGGCCTTCAGAAAGGTAGCTGCCATGCTGCCGCCAATGAGAAGGCAGTCCACCTTATCCATTGTGTTTTCCAATGCCTTTATCTTATCACTGACCTTGGCGCCGCCGGCAAGCTCGGCAAAGGGGTGACTGGGGTTGGCCAAAAGCCCCTCCAGCACCTCGATTTCCCTCTCCACGAGCAGCCCGGCTACCGCCGGCAGGTAGCGGGTAATACCCACTATGGAGGCATGAGAGCGATGACAGGCGCCGAAAGCGTCATTGACATAGATATCGGCCAGGCGCGCCAGTGTTTGGGCGAAGGCATTGTCGTTGGCTTCTTCCTGGGGGTGGAAGCGGATATTTTCCAGGAGCAGGACTCCGCCCGGTTTTAGTGCTGCCACCGCCTCATCGACTTCAGGGCCAATGTCGTCGTCAGCCACCTTTACCTTTTTACCTAGAATCTGCGACAGTCGTCGAGCTACGATATTCAGTCTCAATTTTTCCACCACCCTGCCCTTGGGGCGGCCTAGGTGAGAGCAGAGGATAACCCTGGCCCCCCGCTCAGTAAGATAGTTAATGGTGGGCAGTGTCGCCTGGATACGGCTGTCATCGGTAATGAAACCATTATCGCCGCTTAAGGGTACGTTAAAGTCGGCCCTGACCAGGACCCTTTTGTTGGTAATATCTACGTCTCGGATGGTCAGCTTATCCATCTTCTCCCCTTAGATAAAAACAAACATCAGGTGTTTAAGCTGCCTGATGTTTTGAAGCCTGGCTTTTGTTTATAAGCAAAGCCTTATCTCCGGTACTGATAGCTGGGAATTAGCTCTAAAACTTGTTTAACTATTCCTTGGGCATCAAGCCCGTACTTGGCGCGGAGGATAGCCTGGCTGCCCTGCTCGACAAACTCGTCGGGGATGCCGATAGTTTTAACCCGAATATCGCCGATACTGGACTGCTGCAGCAGCTCGATAACGCTGTTGCCGAAACCACCGCTGATGGTATTCTCTTCAATAGTGACCAGCCGCTTAATGCGGCTGGCGATGCCTATGATAAGCTCGGCGTCCAGCGGCTTGGCGAAGCGGGCGTTAACTACCGTTGCCTTGATGCCCTGTTGGGCAAGACTATCGGCTGCTTCGAGCGCTGGCACCACCATATTGCCCAGAGCCAGTATGGCCACGTCTTCGCCATCTCTTAGTATTTCCCCTTTGCCGATAGGAAGCTCGTGCAGCTTCGGCTCTAAATCCACCCCTACCCCGGAGCCCCGGGGGTATCTTATGGCCATGGGGTGGTTCGTTTTCACCGCAGTGTAGAGCAGGTGCTGGAGCTCGTTCTCGTCCTTGGGGGCGGCGATTATCAGATTGGGAATTAACATCAAATAGGAGATATCAAAGGTCCCCTGGTGGGTCTTGCCGTCATCGCCGACAATGCCGCTGCGGTCAATAGCGAAGACAACGGGTAGATCTTGTAAGCAAACGTCGTGTATCACCTGGTCGAAGGCACGCTGCAGGAAGGTGGAGTATATAGCCACGATGGGCTTAAAGCCCTGTGTCGCCAGACCGGCGGCAAAGGTAACGGCGTGCTGTTCACAGATGCCCACGTCAAAGACTCTGTCGGGGAACTCGGCCTCGACAATTGTCAGGCAGTCCCCCTCGGGCATAGCCGGAGTAACCGCCACCAGCTTCGGGTTTTCCTTGGCCAGGCGCAATACCGTCTGGGCGAAGACCTCGCTGTAGCTGGGGGCTGCCTTGGCGGGGGAACCTTTAGCCGAAACGCCGTGGAAATAGACGGCGTCGCCCTCGGCAGGTAGATAGCCCTTGCCCTTGGTGGTGATGACGTGAATCAGGCTCGGCTCGTTGCGATAGTCTCGAGCTCGAGCCAGCGCCTTCTCCAGCTCCTTGATGTTATGCCCGTCAATGGGTCCCATATAGGCGAAGCCGAGCTCCTCCCAGAGCACGGTGGGGATAATCAAGCCGCGAAAGCCCCTTATGAGCCGCTGACCTGCCTGCCACAGCTTTCGGCCCCAGGGGAAAAACGACAGGACCCTGCGGCTCTCCTCCTCCGCCCAGCGGTAACGGTAGTCAAAGCGTATCCGGCTGAGGAGCTTGGCGATTGAGCCGACGGTGGGCGAAATCGACATCCCGTTGTCATTGAGCACCACGCAGACCCGGGAGCCCAGGTGTCCCACCTGGTTCAAAGCCTCAAGGGCCATGCCCCCGGTTATAGCCCCATCACCGATAATAGCCACCACGTTGTAGTCGTCGCCGGCAAGGTCGCGGGCAACAGCCATGCCCAGGGCAGCGGAAACCGAGGTGCTGGCATGGCCGGCACCAAAGGGGTCGTGTTCGCTTTCACTGCGGTTGGTGAAGCCGGAGAGCCCACCGTACTGGCGGATGGTTTTGAAGCGCTTTCTGCGGCCGGTGAGCAGCTTGTGGACATAGCTCTGGTGCCCTACGTCCCAGATAATCTTGTCGCGCGGGCTGTCAAAAACGCGATGTAGGGCGATGGTAAGCTCGACGGCACCCAGATTGGAGGCCAGGTGACCTCCATTGGCGTTTACCGTAGCCACCAGCTCCTGCCTGATTTCGGCAGCCAGTTGCGCTAGCTCTTCTTTTGACAGTCCTTTTAGGTCGGCGGGGCTATCTATTTTATCTAATAATCTCAGTGTTACTATCCTGAGCCCCCAAGTTTTGGGGCTGACTTCATACTAGCAATGTGACGGGATGATTGTCAAGCTAAAAACAGCCTTGACCTTTGTGGGCGCTCGTGCTAAATTTTAGTGATAAACGGCATGTCCCTGTAGCTCAGTTGGACAGAGCGGCTGCCTTCTAAGCAGCGGGTCGCAGGTTCGAATCCTGCCAGGGACGCTTGCTGAA
>CAYNFV010000044.1:0-9228 GCA_964396645.1 uncultured Dehalococcoidales bacterium | reverse complement strand
TTTCCCCAGAGGTGAGTCGCCTCTCTTAACTGGGCCTGGCCATTGTCAATAAAAAGATAGACTGGCTTTTCGGAGATGCCGGTGAAGAACACCGCATCGTAGCCGGCAAACCTGAGGTAAGGGCCGAAATCACCACCGGAATTGGCGTCCCCCCACCCACCGGTGAGTGGCGATTTGGCTACGGCTACGTACCGGCAACCAAAGGGTGCCGGGGTACCGGTGAGGGGGCCGGTAACCAGGCCAAGCGTATTCTCCTCTCCCAGCGGGTCCACCCCACCCTTCTGGTGGCGGTAAAGAACCCTGGCCCCAAGGCCATAGCCCCCGATGAAATCTCGGTAGAGGCTCTCGTCAGGTGTTTCCTCTTTTATCTCCCCTGTGGAGAGATTCACGAACAACAGCTTTCCCATATAACCTGCCGTCACTTCTTAAGTCCTTTCCCTGTTAATTTCTAAGCATAATAGCATTATACCCGTTTCCAGCCTGATATCAAAGATAGAGCATCATTGACTTTTTATTTAGGCATCAGTATACTCACCAGAAGCGAGCAGCCCCCAGACAAAAACCATTAAACCTGGATAGGAGCCAATTGACAGTAGCCAAGAAATGGGCGGAGTTATCTCCGGAGGAAAAACGGAAAGAGCGATTCAAGAGGTGGTTTTCGCCTGAGGTTAAATTCTCCAGCCCAAAAGCCGAGAAAGCCTACAAGACAAGATTAACCAGGATAATCGACGCTATCCAGCTAAGGGAGCCCGACCGGGTACCGGTTAGTCTGCCTGTAGGCTATTTCCCGACTTACTATGCCGGGATAACGCTCCGGACGGCCATGTATGATTATGATGAACTCCGCCGGGCGTGGCTGAAGTTCATGCAGGATTTTGACGATATGGATATGTTTGGTGGTCCCGGTTTTGTCCTTCCCGGCAGGGTAAACGAGCTCATGGACAACAGAACATCGAAATGGCCGGGCCACGGTCTTCCGGCTGATGCCAGATTCCATCAGTTTGTTGAAGGCGAGTATATGAAGGCGGACGAATATGATGTCTTCCTTAATGACCCCTCTGATTTTTGTCTTCGATTCTATCTGCCCCGCACATTGGCCGCCCTGGAGCCTTTCCAGGGGCTTTCTCCCTTCACACACGCCTTGGGGATGCCCACCAGTTTTTTAATATCGTGCACAATGCCGGATGTCCAGGCGGCTTTTCAGGCTATTGCGGCTGCTGGTAAAGAACTGGGAAAATGGTGGGAGACCGTTGATGACTGTGACCAGAAGGTGACAGCAGAAGGGTTCCCGTCTTTGCGGGGTGGCATAGCCATGGCGCCCTTTGATACCTTCGCCGATACATTAAGGGGGACTCAGGGGATAGTCATGGATATGTACCGACAGCCGGACAAGCTACTAGAAGCCATGGAAAAAGTAACACCCATGAATATCGAGGGGGCAGTGTTTTCCGCCGATCTATCCGGAGGTCCCGTAGTATTTATGCCGCTGCATAAAGGCGATGATGTTTTTATGTCCGACAAGCAGTACGAGACCTTCTACTGGCCCACCCTGAAAAAGGTCATCTTGGGCTTGGTTGATGAGGGTTTCGTGCCGATGTTATTCGCCGAGGGGAGCTATAACAGGCGTTTGGAGATTATTAAAGATTTGCCCAGGGGGGCGGTGGTGTGGCATTTCGACCAGACGGATATGGCCAGAGCTAAGGAAGTCCTCGGTGACACCGCCTGTATCGCCGGGAATGTACCCGCCTCGCTGATATGCACGGGGACACCCCAGGCTGTTAAAGAATGCTGCCAGCGGCTTATCGAGGTTTGTGGTAAAGGTGGCGGTTATATCTTAACCGGCGGGGCATCTGTTGATAAGTGTAATCCAGATAACCTGCGTGCCATGATGGCCGCCGCCAAAGAATATGGAACCTACTAGATAGCAAGCTCAAGAGTTTCAGTTAACCCATGTGGGCTCACCTCCACTTTGGTGAGCCTGGTTTATTTCTCTAAGGTTTTTAAGTATTGACAAGCGTAATATTGATAGTATAATGGCAATTGACCCGGATAGAGCTTGCAAACTAAAAAACAGCCGCTAAAGAAAGGAGGCAAACAATGACTTAGGTAGTGGTCTATGGGGAATTTACCAAGGAGGTATTTAACCGTGAAGAAGCTTTTATTTATTCCTTTGGTGATTGTTCTAATAGCTGGGATGTGTCTCACTGCTTGTGGGGAAGAGGCAGAAACCGGCGGCATCATGAAAGTCATTGGGATTACCTTTCCCGCGAATGTAGGATATCCGCCGGAGTTCATGCCTGCTGACAGCATATACGCCCTGCCCTGCATAGAAAGACTATGCGAATGGGATGAAGATGGGGTTCAAATCCCGGTGTTAGCTGAGTCCTGGGAGGTCGACCTAGATAACCTGACCATCACCTGGTACTTGAGGGAAGGCGTTACCTTTCATGATGGGACACCCTGGAATGCCGAGGCCTGCCGATGGAACTTCCAGCTACATTGGGATGGGGGCAGGTTACCTTATGGTCAATTCATAGAGTCCCTTGAAGTTGTTGATGAGTACACTATCACGATGCATCTTACGTACTACACCTGGTACATGATCGAACAATATGGGTGGGTCATGATGATTTCGCCGACAGCATTTGAAAATGCCGGCGCAACCCTTGAAGAGCGTACAGATTGGGCTCGCTCAAACTCAGTAGGGACAGGCCCCTTCCAACTTGTTGATTTTCAACGAGATGTCCTCCTCAGATACGATAAGAATGATAACTACTGGCGGGAAGGCATGCCCTATCTCGATGGTATCGAAGCCCGTTTAATTCCAGACCCCGTGACCGCCGCCGCCATGATGGAGGCGGGAGAGGCAGATATGTGGGTAGGCGCGGCAACCGTACAGAGTATTCTTGACTTAGAGGAACAGGGGCTTACGGTAAACCGGGGGCTTGGCCTGGCTGGTATGTTCTGGTCGCTCTTGCCTAATTCCAACGACCCCGACTCACCACTCTCCATAAAAGAGGTACGCGAGGCAATAGAGTATGCCATTGACCGCCCGGCCATAGCCGAGATGCTGGGATACGGCGAGTATGAACCCCTTGATCAGATGGCTTGCCAGGACTGGCCGGGTTATGTTGAGGGCTATGACCCCCGACCGTATGATCCGGCGATGGCCGAGCAGAAGCTGGCTGATGCGGGTTACGCCGATGGCTTAGAGATCTCGATAATGGCCTACGGTGATGCGGGGCGGGATGCTGTCGCCGCTTTACAGGCCTATCTGGGTGAGGTAGGCATTACTGTTGAACCGGATATCGCCGACCTTGGCAGATACTTTACTGCTCTCTTTTTCACGGGCTGGGATGACCTAGTATTAGCTGCGTCTGGAATAAACCCCGACGCTACCGACTTATTCGTCCATTGGGGTCCCAACCCGATGACCTTCATGAGTGGTAACATCTATAAGTCACCCGAATTCCTGGCCTTGTGCGATGAGGCGCTGGACCCCTCGTATGCAGATGCCTTTGAGGCAATGGATATAATAAGAGACGCAGTAGAGCAGGCCGGTGAGGATGCTATGGTTATCCCACTCTGGAGAGACCTCAGCGTGGCGGTGATGCAGTCCTACGTTCACAGCGATTATTACATGATACACGGCGTCATCTGGACACCGTATGACACTTGGATGGAACCACATTAACTAGCCTTAAATTTAGAAAGCCGGGTGATTCATTCTCATCCCTGGAATGGAGACGGGGGTGAATCACCTGGCGCAAAGAAGAAAGTAGTATTTCTTTTTAAATAGCTAGCCTGCGGATTACTTAAGACAAATCTTTGAGGTCTGGGCTGAATACTGGTTTGTGCCTGACCAAGAAGATTTATTAATGCCGACCGGGGTTTAATATGACAACATATATTATCCGGCGACTGCTACAGGCATTGGTCGTTCTTATCCTGGTGACCCTGATTGTTTTCTTCGTCATGCGGTTGCTGCCCGGTGACCCAATACTGATCTACGTGGCTCAGACTGCGGAATTAGAACGTATGCCCCAGGAAGAGATTGATGAACTCCGGGCTGAGTTTGGTCTGGATAAGCCGATAATGGTGCAATACGCCAACTGGGTGGCGGGCATCTTCCGCGGAGACTTTGGCACCTCAATATTCTACCGCGAGGATGTGGGCACGCTCATGCGTGATCGTTTCCCCCCAACCATTCACATAGGCTTGCTCGCCTTGATAGTTGGTGCCGTTTTCGGCGTCCTGGCGGGGATGGTGGCAGCGGTGAGGCGGGGCAAATGGTTAGACAAAATAGTCACCCCTCTGACATATGTCGGTCTCACCATCCCTGTGTTCTTGCTGGGAATATTGCTGATATACGCTTTTGGCGTCAAGCTCGGCTGGCTGCCCATATCAGGCTACACCTCGCCACTGGATGATTTCTGGTTGAGCACCAGGCAGGTGATTATGCCCGTCTTTTGTCTGGCTGTTTTCGGTTTGGCGGCTAACGCGCGCCAGATGCGTTCAAGCATGCTTGAGGTTACCCGGCAGGACTATATTCGCACCGCCTGGTCCAAGGGCCTGCGAGAACGTGTGGTAGTAATGAGGCATATGCTGAAAAACAGCCTCATCCCGGTTATTACCCTGATGGGTGTTAGTGTCAGCATCATCCTCGGCGGTACGTTTCTCGTCGAAACTGTGTTTGCTATTCCCGGTGTCGGCAGGTTGATGGTGAGCAGCATTTTCGGCCAGGACTACGTAGTGGTACAGGCCATTACTTTGATCTTTGCCGTCATAATCTTATTTGTCAACTTGATTGTTGATATATCCTATGCTTGGCTCGACCCCAGGATACGTTATGGCTAGCGAGTGTAAAACATGGTAAAAAAACATAGCGACATAGCTTTCTCAGAAGCCCCGGTCCGCGTCAGCGAGTGGCGGCGCTTTCGGCGGGTATTCTTTGAGCGTAGGCTGGTTACCTTCGGGCTGGTGGTATTAGTGTTGATGTTGATTGCCGCCATCTTTGCCCCGTTGCTGGCACCCTACGACCCCTATGAGCTAGGCCCAGGTGAGAGGTTGCTTCAACCGTCCAGTAAGCACCTCCTGGGTACTGACCTTCTGGGCAGAGACACGCTAAGCCGGCTCATCTACGGCGCAAGGACGGCGCTGATGGTCGGCTTTATATCGGTTTTTATTTCTGGCATCATTGGTATTCCGCTGGGGGTAATTGCGGGGTACTTTGGCGGCATTACTAATATGGTCATCATGAGGGCTATGGACGCACTTATGTGCTTCCCGATGCTCCTGCTGGCCCTGGTTCTTGCCGCCGTGCTAAGAGAATACGCTATTAGTGGCATCTGGGTCGTTATCATCGCCCTGAGCGTGGCCGTAATACCTGGATACGCCAGGGTAACACACGGGGTGACCTTGAGCATCAAGGAAAATGATTATATCCTGGCCCAACGGGCTATGGGCTCCAGCAACATGCGCGTGATGTTTAGACACATACTGCCCAATGCCTTTCCGCCGCTGATAGTGCTGATGACGATGCAGCTGGGGGCTTTAATCCTGGCCGAAGCCGGACTCAGCTTCTTGGGCATTGGTATCGACCCACCGGGCGCGGCCTGGGGGGCCATGGTTTTCGATGGCTATAAATATTTAGCCAGCAATCCGGTGCTTTGGCTGGCGCCTGGTATTGCCATTGCGCTGGTTGTATTTGCCTTTAACACGGTGGGAGACGGCTTAAGGGATGCCCTCGACCCCAGGCTCAGAGGCTTACTCTAGCGATGAGGAAAAGAGCATGGCGGAGTTATTGAAAGTAGAAAACCTGAAGACCCAGTTTCACACCGAGAGCGGTGTGGTCAAAGCGGTTGATGGCGTTTCCTACTACATCGATGAACAGGAAATAATTGGCCTGGTGGGTGAAAGCGGTTGCGGTAAATCGGTCAGCCAGCTTTCGGTGATGCAGTTAATATCCACGCCGGGTAAAATCGTCGGCGGCGAGGTCATCTTCGAGGGTCAAGACCTGCTCAAGTATAAGACTCACGGACCGAAAATGCGTTCCATTCGCGGTGCTAAGATAGCCATGATATTCCAGGAGCCGATGACCTCGCTCAACCCGGTACTTACCATCAATCAGCAGTTAACGGAAATGCTGGAGTTGCACCTGAAGATGAGCAAGAAGGCGGCCAGGGAAAGGGCAATCGAGCTACTCGGAATGGTGGGTATCCCAAGTGCTCATAACCGCATTGATGATTATCCCCACCAGTTCAGCGGCGGCATGCGGCAGAGGGTGATGATTGCTATGGCTCTTTCCTGCAACCCGAGGATAGTCATCGCCGATGAGCCAACCACGGCTCTGGATGTGACTACCCAGGCACAGTTATTAGAGCTGATGAAGGATATGGTCGAGCGATTTAAAGCCTCGCTGGTTATCGTGACCCACAATTTGGGCGTTGTCGCCCGGTATGCACAGAGGATATATATTATGTACGCCGGACGCATCGTCGAGGCCGGCACTACCAAGGATATATTCGGCAAGCCGCGCCACCCCTATACTATAGGACTGCTCAAATGCATACCCAGGCTGGATGAGGAGGAGGATAGGAAGCTGGTGCCTATTAAGGGACTGCCGCCTAATCTGATTAATATGCCACCCACCTGCGCCTTTCTGCCCAGGTGCTCCTACAAAATCAAAAAATGCTCTCAGAAGCCCTGGCCTCCCCTCACTCGTCTGCATGGCCAGCACTACGTCGGTTGCTACGTTAATACCGAGGAGATGAGAAATGAGCCCGCGGCAAGATGAGAATATTTTAGACGTCAGAGGCCTGAAAATGTACTTCCCGGTTACCAGGGGCCTGCTGCAGAGAAAGGTGGCTGATGTCAAAGCTGTTGACGGTGTCACCTTTACGATCAGGAGGGGTGAAACGTTAGGATTGGTAGGGGAAAGCGGCTGTGGCAAAACCACCGTTGGTCGCTGTGTTCTCAGGTTATATCAGCCCACCGCTGGACAGATTTTGTTTGAAGGGGAGGATATTTCATCGTTACCGGAGTCAAAGATAAGACACATACGCAACAATATAGCGCTCATCTTTCAGGACCCTTACAGTTCGTTAGACCCCCGCCAGAGTGCTGGTAGTATCGTCGGCGAACCACTGAAGATTCACCACCAGTGGGTTGGCAGCCGCTCTGAATACAACAATAGGGTGGAGCAGCTGTTTCGCCTGGTTGGGCTGGACCCCAGCATGGCTGACCGCTACCCTCATGAGTTCAGCGGTGGCCAAAGACAACGCATTGGTGTCGCCAGAGCACTAGCCTGTGAACCCTCTTTGATAGTCTGCGACGAGCCCATTTCCGCTCTGGATGTTTCCATACAGGCCCAGATAATCAACCTGCTAGAGAAGTTGCAGGCAGGAATAAAGGGGCTGACCTATCTCTTCATCGCCCACGACCTTTCGGTGGTCAAGCACATAAGCGACCGGGTGGCGGTGATGTATCTGGGTCGCATAGTGGAGATTACCAAATCAAAAACGCTATACGAGAACCCCCTGCATCCCTACACTAAAGCGTTGCTTTCGGCGGTGCCCATAGCTGACCCCTTTGTGGAGGAAAAGCGTGAGCGTATTATCCTTAAGGGAGAGGTGCCCACCCCGTTGAACCCACCGCCCGGCTGTAGTTTTCACCCCCGCTGCTTCATGGCCAAACCGGAGTGCAGCCAGGCAGTGCCACCGCTCCACGACGTTGGTGGTGGACATGAGGTAGCCTGCTTCAGGGTTTAGCTTACATTTGAAAAAGTAACCAATCGCTTGTAGACTAGTACTAGTAACCTGACTCTCTAATTTTAAAGGAGGATAGACAAATGAGTACCTGGCATAGTTATTTTAAGGAACAGGGTCACGCACCAGATTGGCCCTATCCTATCCGCTTCGACCAGAAACAAGAAATCGACGCCGATGTCCTGGTGATTGGAGGCGGTATCGCCGGTTGCTGGGCGGCCATCAGTGCTGCCAGACAGGGAGCAAAAGTGGTTCTCGTGGAAAAAGGGGATACCATCAGGAGTGGTGCCGGAGGACCGGGATGTGACCACTGGTGCAATGTCCCCGCCAACCCTGTATCCAATGTAGACCCGGATGAATGGGCAGTGCACATGGCCGACCGCCCGTACTGCAACGGCATCGGCATCCAGATCCAGTGCCGTGAGGACTATGACTGTTTGCTTGAACTGGAACAGATGGGCGGCAAAGTCAGAGACACCGCTGATGAATATGTGGGTGCCCAAGGCCGGGATGATAAGACCAAATTCATGATTTCCCCGCGCTATACTCGCATACATAGCTATTTCCCGGTGCCTGAGACAGAAGCCGAGAAAGAAAAATTCCTAAAATCAGAACATAAACTGAGCAACGTGGTAATACGGGTCTGGGGGTCCACTTTCAAACCCGCCTTAAAAAAGGAGTGCCAGCGCTTAGGGGTCAAAATCTTTGACCGCGTGATGACGACCAGCCTGCTGACCGAGAAAGGGGTCCAGGGCACCCGCGTAGTCGGGGCCACTGGCCTCAACAGCCGTACCGGTGAATTCATGATTTTTAAATCTAAAGCGGCTATCCTCGCCACCGCCGGACCCGGGTCGATATGGCTGATAAGTACTGAATTAGGTGGCTATTGCAACATGATGCCCCGGACTGTTTCCGGCGACGGCACCGCCATGGCCTGGAGAGCCGGGGCGGCACTGACCACGATGGAAAACAACATGGTCTTGCGTATTGCTACCGGCTATAAGCATAAGTGGTATACCGGGGCCGGTGATGCCAGTTATGAGAATGTCCCACTCGTAGATGCCAACGGCAAAGCGCTGCCCTATCCGATACAGGGCTGGGTCGATTGGGGAGCCATGGTCCCGTTCCCCGAAGTTGAGCAAGTTGTCCGGGAAAAGATACTCAAAGGTGAATACAAGCTACCGTTCTACGGTGATTTCCCGGCCATGCCGGAGGTAGAAAGAAGGGCTACCTGGAATCTGATGCTGGGAGAGGAATCTACCACCAAAGTCATTACCAAAACTTTCAACGATGCTGGCTATGACCCGAGCCGTGACTTACTCCAGAGTTATAAGTTTATCGAAGGTAACAGTTTGCCGCAGTGGCGGGAGGCCAGCCACAGTGGCGGTCTCTTGGTCGACTGGGACCTGAAAACCACCCTAGATGGGCTTTATGCTGCCGGGATGCAGATGTTTGCCCCCGA
>CAYNFV010000043.1:0-9258 GCA_964396645.1 uncultured Dehalococcoidales bacterium | reverse complement strand
GCCGCTGAAGGAGTAGCCTGTGCGCGTGAAGGTATTGCTTGTCAGGGGCGTTGGGACGTTGGTGATCTGGTCACTCATCGAGCCTGTGCCGCCGTTGCTGTCGAAGGTCACGGTGTGGGTGGTGCCCACCTTGACGTTGATAGCGTTGCTCAGTGTGCGGGAGGCATAATCACCAGAACAATTACTGCCCGCATAAACCCGGAAGTAGGCGTTGTAGATGCCCGGCGTGCCGGGTGCGGTGATAGAGAAAGACTCGGTATAAGTGCCGCCCGAGGTATGGTCGGGATTGGGTACGTCTACGCAGGTATAGCCCCCGCTGCCGATTTGCCAGGAGGTGGACCTCCAGTCATCGTTGTCGAAAAACCACCCAGTTGTTACATTGATGTCAACATCTATGGTGGCGTTGGGGGGCACGGCAAGCGCGGATGCGCCATCATGTATCGTGGTACCATCGTAGCTTAAATCCACCCAGTTTATCTTTCGCCAGTCGGTGAAGGTGTGGGTGGCCAGCACGGTATCCAGGGCGCCGTACCAGGAGCCTTCCAGAACCTCAATCAGGTATTCGCCCTCAATGCCGTTCAGGACGTAGTCGTACTGGAATTCGCCTCCGGCATCGGCGGTTACGGAGTCATAGGGGGTGGGCCAGGGGGCAAACGAGCCGTCGCCGGTTACCACCGAGCCGTCGGGCCTTATGACCTTGATGGTAAGCGCGTCGCCGGCACCGAAGCCGCTGCCGCTAATGTGGGCGGTCTCGCCGGGGGAATAGTCCGCCTTGTCGGTGCAGACGGTGTAGTTACCGGTGGTGGCGCAGCTTTCAGTGCCGGTGTCGGCCGTCGCTACCGGCGTAGCTATTGCCGTGGGCAATAGCATCAATACCAGTACCAGTACTCCCAAAATGGATACGATTGCACGCTTCATGTTTTTCTCCTCAACATGCTTGCGTTCACATATAACTAGTACTTATAGATATAGTTGGGTTAATAGTACCCCCCCCAAAAGACATATGTCAAGGACACTTATCCTAACCTTTCCTTAACCTTACTCACAGCAATCATTGTTTAGCAGGTGAAAAAGCGCCAAAAGTGCCAATAGGAATTCCCAGAAAATTCAAAACATTGGGCTAAACAATCAGCCAGATTGTGACGCGAAGTAACATTTCATCTTTTCGTTCAGGCTTGCGAATAAGAGACAAGCAGCTGCTGCAAAGCCGGAATAAGCTGTTTTTTCTCGAATAAAAGTTCGGGAACTGTCAACCAAGGCCCACCACCCAACCCCTCCTGGACTTGTCCCTTACCGTCTTTGCCAGACTGCACCCTTTCAAGAACACTACTGTTCTTATGCCTGGTCCATCATGGATTGAGTACCCTTGAATATTTGTGACTAAGGCAGACATAGGATGATATCTTGGCTTTTTGTTACTTTTATCGTAGTTACACGATTATAATTGAGAGCGTTTAATAAACTAATATTGGTTATCCTCTTTCAAGAATCTGAGAGCCTAGTATCCCTGAGGCAAAGTATCCACCTAAAGCCCTTTTACTTCCCGGTAACGGGGTGCTTGTAGTGGAAGGGGAAGATATAGCCCGAGACGTACCGCGGGTCAGATTTCGTGAAGGGGATATCAGGCTCAGGGTCTCTGAACTCGCCTTTGAGAATGGGTGCTGCTACCTGTTCCGGTGTTGCCCAACCCTCCGCAATTCTAACCGCGTAAGGTATTATCCAGTTAATTTTCAATATCTTCCATTTCCCGTTTTCCTTGATGTACTCATTTTCATATATTCCACCCACAAATGAGCGCATTACACCAGCATCCCCTGGGATGAATATGGCGCCAAAAGCATACCATCTTCCCTTGGCCGTCTTGCCGTCCGGGTCTACGTCTATAATGCCAGCAATCGGCATCACTTGGTGCAGAAAACGCGGGTTCGGTTTACGCCAACGGGCAAAATACCTCCTGACACCCTCCTTACCCAGGAACTGTCCTTCAATCCAATTTAAAACAACATCGGGGCTATCGGAAAAACAGTCTATTATCTCCTGGCACATCATATGTTCGACGTAATAGCCGTATGCCTTTTGTAGTTTTTTTATTGCCTCGATGTCCTTAAGAGTGGTTAGTTCCTTCTCCTGAGCTTTGACTTGATTCTCCAGCGCATTAAGCCTGGCTTCAATTGTCTCGATATTCATAGTGACTCTCCTTTTATCACAATTATACTTTAAAAATCAGGGGGTATAAATGAAGAGCCCATCAGGGCATAGGGTCTTCTTTTCCTATTTAATCCGTTTCGCCTGTCAAAACGCACCCCAAAATGTAACCTTTCTTTCGGAATACTGAGGTGCCAGGGATGAAGTTGGTCCCTACTAATAGCGGGCGAAGCTAGGCAAAAAGGTGGCAATCTGGGGGAAAATCATCAGTATAATGACACAAATAATCAAGGCGATAAGGAAGGGGAATATCCCCTTAAAGATTTTCTCGAGGGGTACCTCTGGGGCAATCCCTTTAATGACAAATACATTCACCCCCACCGGTGGCGTGATTACCCCCATCTCGCCTAGTAGCACAACTAACACCCCAAACCATATCAGGTCAATATTGAGGGAGGTAAGCACTGGTAAGAGGATGGGGATGAGGAGCACGATTAGAGCCATGGCATCCATAAAGAAGCCACCTATGAAAAAAATAAAGGCTATGACCCCGACAACACCCATTGTCGGTATAGGCAGCCCTCCTAGCCAATCAGCCAGCGTGAAGGGTATCCTTGATATAGCCATGAAGTGACCGAAGATTGTTGCCCCGGCAAGAATGAATAAAACCATGCAGGCGGTGCGCAGGCCATCCTTGGTCGCCTCAAAAAATGTTCGCCAGCTAAGCTCACGCCTGGCCAGGCCGATGACCAGAGCTCCGGCGGCTCCAATCGCCCCGGCTTTAGTGGGGCTGAACCAGCCGGCAAATAACCCCCCGATGACCAAAGCGAATAAGACTGCGGTCTCAATAACTCCGGTAAGCGACCTTAGCTTCTTACCCCAGCTGGTTGGGGCTCCGGGGGGACCGAGGGCGGGATTGCGCAGGCAAATAATAAATATGGTTAAGGCAAAAAGCAAGCTGAGAAGTATCCCCGGCAATAGCCCGGCAATAAAGAGTTTGCCTATGGACTCCTCGGTCAATAACCCGTAGACAATGAGGACGGTGCTCGGCGGGATAAGAATGCCCAGTGTGCCGGCGGCAGCAACAGTACCCGTGGCTAGGGTGTCATCGTATTTATACCTCTTCATCTCGGGAAGGGCTATCTTGCCCATCGTCGCCGCCGTAGCCGTTGATGAACCGCATATGGCGCCAAAACCGGCACAGGCAAGCACGGTGGCTATGGTCAGACCGCCGCGGACCTGCCCTACCCAGCTATAGGCCGTATCATAAAGCCTCCTACTAATTCCCGCGGCGAAGGCAAAGGAGCCCATGAGGATAAACATCGGGATAACACTCAATGGGTAAGAGCTAAATTGCTCGAAGACATCCCGGCCGAGAAGGCCAAGTGACGCCCCCGTGGTAGATAAATAAGCAAAACCAGCAAATCCGACCAAAGCCATAGCGAAGGCGACCGGCACTCTGAACAGAAACAGGATGATAAGAACGACGATGCCAACAATGCCGATAACCTCCGGGCTCATCTTTTTACCACCCTAGCTAGCGAGCTAATAAGCTCGTGAATAAACACCAAACACACCGGAATACAGGCAAGGGCAGCCCCGTAAGCGAAAGGATAAATGGGTATGTGGGCACTGGCAGTGTACTCGCCTGAGGTTTGGAAAGTATGAGCAAGTACAAAAAGTCGCCAAATAATCAGAATGAAGAGTCCTAATTCAAGAAGAGAAACAATGCTAATGGTAACTGCCTGGGCACGCCGAGGCAGCTTGTTGACTAAAAACTCTACCTTGACATGCCTACCAATAATTAGGGTGGAGGCACAAGCAAAAGAAATTGCCACTAACTGGAAAAGCTGGACCATGTCAATGGTACCACGGAGAGGCGAACCAAAGAGATTATTTCCAATAACATCGACGCAGGTGACTAGCATAATCAGCAGCAATCCAGCCATCCCGACCCACTCAAACCAGCCGCTTATCCGCCGAGTAAACTTTTCAAATTTGTCTAACACCGAGCTCTACTCATCAGTCTTGGCGGGTGCGGGGGCTTTAGCCCCCGCACCCAACCACTAGAGTATCTTACCTAGTGAGTCAGTCTATTCTCCTATTCTCACTTCTGGAGGGCCAGCTACTGAAGGTATGCGGTAATCTATCTGTTTCTGCGTCCAGTAGTCAGCTCGCTCCCGCAGGAAGTCAATCCAGCCTCTAACCTCTGTCTCGGAATACCCGGCAGCCACCATATTGGCTACATAAGTATCTATTACCGGTTCCACAGCTGCCACCCACCTTGCCGCCTCCTCATCGGACAGGTCGTAGAATTCTACACCAAGCGACTCGCCATACTCTTTGCCCAGGAAATCTATGGAATTCCACACCAGAAGGAATCGCTCTTTGTACTCTCCGACTAGCTCGTCAAAGATGGCTTGGATGTCTGCCGGCAGATTATTGTAGCTGTCCTGGTTCATCACGCAATAAAAGGGATAGGGGAAGGAGATTTGCCAGATTGACGTCGAATATTTTACGACTTCAGCAAAATTGAACGATAGGAGTGTTTCAAAGTTGGATTGCTCCCCATCAAGCTCACCTTTAGCGATGGCATCATAGACCTCCATCATCGGCGTGGGAGCTGGGGTTCCGCCCAGGGCGGCAATAACATCGCCAGAAAGCCCGGGGGCTCTTATGACTTGCCCCTGCAGGTCCTCCAGCGAGTGTATCGGCTTAGTAGCCGAGGTTATGGCGCTGGGGGTGGAGGTATTCATAAAGAGCACTACCACATCGTCCCATTCCGCGGGCTTGAACTCATTGTAGAAATCGTTGAGAACTTGACCACTCACCCAGGCACTGGGATAGGCGAGAGGCAAACCAGCAAATTCGGTAACGGGGAAGCGTCCCGGGGTATAATAGACATGGGAGTAGCCTATATCAGCAACTCCGTCAAGTACCCCGTCAAACATCGCTGGAGCGGTAAGCAAGCTGCCGCCAGCAAAGTAATCAACCTGCACCCGACCACCGGTGCGCAGTTCTAGCTCATTGCCGAATTCTTCCAAAATTAGAGAGTGCTTTGCCGTGGGAGCAAAGTAATTGGCTATCTTTAGCTGTATCGGGTACGTTACCTCCCCATTCCCGTTCCCATTAACAGCCCCATTCCCATCAACAGCCCCGTTCCCTTCGTCCTCTCCGCAGGCCGTTAAAAAGGGAAACGCCAACAGGGTGAGTGCTAAGAAGATAAATAATATTTTCCTTTTCACTTGAATTCCTCCTTAATTTTTCTATAAGATATGATATTAAGTGTCACCTCATCTGTCACCTCCTTGGTGCCGTTGGCCTCTGATTTCACACTTCCTTGTCTAAATGCAAAAGGCTCAGAAGCGCACCAGCGCTTGGGTCTTCTGAGCCCTTTCACTATAAAAAGCACCCTTGCTTTCCCTCACGATGAATTCCCCCACTCCTTAATCAGTCTGTGGCTCGATGAATGGAAAGTGTATAAGGTACTGGACTGTATTAGTTTTAAGCGATTCTTAACCAAATTCTAAGTTGCCTTACTTTAGCACCAGTTCTAAGCTATGTCAATGGTTTTGCCCATATATCAATTGAAGTCGAGTGCCGTGATTATTAATCTCTGAATTGTGAAAGCGCTTTGTACCTTAGTGGCGTTTCTACGATTTTGCTATCTGTAATCCTCTCTCATCTCACGTCAATTCTAATTATTCCCGTTTATTACCTCTGGACATACCTTTTGGTATATTACTATGGGGTATATATGATGTCAATACCTTTTAGTTATATAATTGAAAATAAATACAAAGAAGGGGCAAAGAATTGAAAGAGCCATTAAAGATAGATTCCGGATACATCTCTGGGACTACAGTTGGCGAGCTTGGCAAAGAAGTATATGCCTATCTTGGAATTCCCTATGTTGCTCCGCCCACGGGCGACCTGCGCTGGAAGCCGCCTCAGCCCGTTGCTTCCTGGTCAGAGGTCCGCGATTGTACCGTTCCCGGTACGCAAGCTCCACAGGCGCCCAGACTACTTCCTGCCCCGGTTGAAACGAGCGAAGACTGCCTCTGGCTGAATGTCATGACGCCGGCAAAGAATGCCATGGACAAACTACCGGTTATAGTCTGTATGCACGGCGGCGGTTACAGAATTGATAGTGCAGCTAATCCAACCTATAACAACTTCCGATTACCACAGCACGGTGTAGTGCAGGTAAATGTCAATATGCGGCTTGGTGCGATGGGCTTATTAGCCCATCCCTTACTTTCCAAGGAATCTCCCCACGATGTTTCCGGGAACTACATGTTGCTGGATATGAGAGCCGCCCTGAAATGGGTGCAGAATAATATCGCCGCCTTTGGCGGCGACCCCAACAATGTCACCCTATGGGGTTATTCCAGTGGCTCCGCTAAGGTTATATATCTAATGGCTTCACCTTTGGCCAAAGGGCTTTTCCGCAAGGCTATTTGTCAAAGCGGGATTCCGTCCGATTCTTTAGGTCTGCATCCTCGTCCGATGAAGGAAATGGAGGAGCTGGGTAAGAAACTGTTGGCTAAGCTAGGCGTGGATAAGGAAGCCGACCCGCTGGCTGCGGCCCGTGCTCTACCCTGGGAGAAAATCTTGGAAGCTGATTCAGCCCTAGCTATGGAGGCTGGTGGCCTTTACGATCTTTGGGGTATCTGGGACATATCGATAGACGGCTGGTTTGTGCCAGATTCACCGTTAAACATCTTCCAGGCTGGCAAGCAGAATGCGGTTCCTTTCATCATGGGGGGTAACTTAGGTGAAATAACTGGCCCGGGCATGATGCTGATGCCTGAAACGATTCCATATTATGTGGAACTGTTTTTGGGTGCGAGCCAGGTTAATATCAAGTCTTATGCCTACATCTTTGACCAGGTTCCCAGTAAATGGAGACAAGAAGGTTGCGTATCCATCCACGCCATGGAGACTATCTACATGTTTGGTAATGTGGATGAACCACGTGAATGGGAACTACTTTACTTCCTGGCCAGTCAATCCGGAGCTAAATCAAAAGACCCCGGGGTGACCGATGTGGATAGAAAGGTCTCCGAAGAGATGATGAGCATGTGGACTCAATTTGCCAGAACGGGAGACCCGAACGTCAAAGGGCTGATTACCTGGCCTGCCTACGAAGCAGTCACCGATCAATATCTCTATATAGCTGACCCGTTAGAAGTAAAATCCGGCTTCTCTAAGATTAGCCCCTATTAAATAATCGTTCCCTCAAGTTAATAGGCTGCTCTGCCTGCAGTCTTCTACTTTCTTTTTCTCGGTGTGTTCCAATACGGGCTCTTACACCTTGGGCATACTTTCGGTTGAAAATTCTCTAAGTTTTCAAATTCACCTTTTATATTTCTAGGTACCCAAATTTGTCCACATCTTTCGCATTTGAAAGCCCGAATTTGTATTGTTCCCATAATATTCATAGTGTATCACGACTTTGTATTTATTTTCAAATGCATACCTTAAAATTATTGACGCCATATATACCTCATGGTAATATACCAAAAGGTATGTCCATCGGCCGTAATATCCCTCCTGCGCGCGTGTCAGAGGAATGTTGCCGCTGGTTTGATTGTGACAACCTTTGATGCTAATATGTTGATGTTAGTTGACAAGCCAGAGTCGTTGCCGGTGGTCTATCTATTATGAAAGAGAGCATTAGGACCGGAGGCATCTGGATGGTTCCACTATTTAAGCATTACCCTCGGCCTAAGAGAGTACTTCCCCATGAAACCGGCTTGAGCAACACATCAAAGGTTGGGAGGCACCCTCAATGAAAGAGTCGGAGCAATACTGGAACCCGATTCTGGAAACACTGCCCCGTGAGAAGCTTGCGGAGCTACAGCTCAAGAAGTTTAAGAGCATCTTTAACTGGGCATATGAGCACTCCAAGTTTTATCACAAGCTATACTCTGATGCTGGTATAGAGCCCGGCGACATCAGGACATTTGAGGATATAAGAAAAATACCCAAGGTAGAGAAATCGATGATGAGGGCCATCCAAGGGAAAGAGCCCTACCCCTACGGAGATATGCTGGCAATGCCTCTGGAGAGGGTTACTATATATCATCAGACCAGCGGCACCACCGGCCAGCCGGTATATCAGGCCGATAGCTGGCAGGACTGGGAGTGGTGGGCTGAAGCCTGGGCTTGCCTGTTATACGCTCAGGGCTACCGGGACTATGATCGCCTCTTTTTGCCCTTCGGTTACAACATCTTCGTCGCCTTCTGGGGTGCCCACTACGGGGCCGAGAAGTTGGGCTGTGAGGTGGTCCCCGGCGGTGTGCTCAATACCGAGGCCCGGATACTGAAAATGCAGGAGCTGAGAGCCACTGCCATGGCGGCGACACCGACCTACGTGCTGGGTATGGCCGATACCGCCAGAAGGAAGCTGGGTATAGACCCGGCCAAAGACTTACAGATAAGAAGGATAACCGTGGCCGGTGAAGCCGGGGGCAGCGTCCCGGCGACCAAAAAAAGGATGGAGGAGGCGTGGGGGGCCAAGGTCTATGACCACGTTGGCGCCACCGAGATAGGTGCCTGGAGCTTCGAATGCCGCTACCAGTCCGGCTTGCATATTAATGAGGCTCTGTTCCTGGTGGAGATAGAGGATATTGACAGCGGAGAGATCATTACCGAACCGGGGAGGAGGGGCAAGATGGTGATAACCGCCCTCAACCGCATGGCTCAGCCCTGCATCAGATTTGATTCCAAAGATGTAATTGAGTGGAGCCCCGATAAGTGTGAGTGCGGGCGGACTTTCCGGCTACTGAAGGGCGGCGTTGTCGGCCGGGCTGATGACATCACCAAGGTGAAGGGAGTATTGCTGGCGCCGACCTCGATTGAGGAAGTGGTCAGGAGCATCCCGGAGCTGAGTGACGAATATGAGGTGCTGGTGACCAAAAAGGGCGACCTTGATGACATTACGTTGAAAGTGGAACCAGCCCCGGGACAGCAGAATAATATTGAAACAATCCGGGCTAAGCTGATTGACCAGCTCAGGCTAAAGACCAACTTGGGGTATAACTTGGAGTTCCATGAATATGGCACCTTGCCGAGGTATGATGTTAAGGCTAAGAGGTTCAAGGACTT
>CAYNFV010000042.1:0-9659 GCA_964396645.1 uncultured Dehalococcoidales bacterium | reverse complement strand
TCTCCGTCTCGGAGTGCAGGGTGAAGAGCTGGTCGTGGCCATAACCCTCAGCCGGTCCTCCCCGCAGTTCGGTAAAGGCGTAGACCTCGAACCTGGTGTCCACCTCCCCGCTGACCGTGATGGTAAACTGCCAATCACCATTGGCGGTGAATTTGAAGGACTGCATCAAGGGTCGTTCCGAAAACCACGATTCGTTATAGAACTCGCCTTCGGGTATTAGCTCCGCCGGCGCCAGCTCGTCGGAGCTGACGGTCAGCAGTCCGTCTTCCCATTCCACTCTAGCCGAGTCAGAGTCGCAGGCGCCTCCCGCCACCAGCAAGACCAGCGCCAACGCCAGTATAATCGTCCTTTTCATGGTCATACCTCCTCGACTTTCCTCAGGGTTGAATTATACCACACCCCAAAATCAATACGGAAATTAAATTTTTTAAAATTCGTCGGCAGGGGACTTGACAAAATTAAAAACTATGCTATAATAAAATTAAATAAATTAAGTTAAGCCTTAATAAAACTGATAAATCTAACCGAGGAGGTTAAAAATTATGCCCAACGAATGGTCCGACCTGACAGGGCTCACCCAGGGAGCGCCCATAGTCGTTGAGCGCGTGCGTCTGACGGAAAGCAACATCGCCATTGAGGGCGAGTTCGAGCTGCCGCCGCTGGCGCGCCTCTCCGCCGAGGACCAGGTCTTCGTCATGGCTTTCGTCCTCTGCCACGGCTCAATCAAGGAAATCGAACGCATCTTCGGCGTCAGCTACCCCACGGTGAAGAACCGCCTCAACCGGTTAGCCAACAAGCTGGAGTTCGTCGAGACCCTCGACTTCCCCGATGAAGAAGACGTACTCGACCAGCTTGAAGATGGCGACATTGATGCCGAAGAGGCCATCAGGAGGTTATCGGAATGAACTGCCCACCCTTACTCTTACGCTTGGATATCGCCAAAACCGAGAAGCATCGGCACACCGTTCTCTGGCTGCCCATCTTTTTGGCCTGGCTTATTCTGGCCGCCATTTTGCTCGCCATCTCCCCGGTGATAATCCTGGCGGCGCTGGTCGCCCTTCCCTTCGGCTGGGCCAGGACGGTGCTCCTCATTATCCCGCTGGTCTGTAACGTCATCTGCAACCTGCACGGCATGGAAATCAACATAGAACGCAAAGACAGCGTCCTGTTCCTATCTTTCAAGTGAGGAGTTGAAGAAAATGAGTGATAATCAAAAGAGGATTCTGGATATGCTTGCCGAAGGCAAGATAACCGCCGACGAAGCCCAGAAGCTGCTGGCTGCCATCGGCTCCGGAGGCGATGAGGCCAAATCCCCACCCCCTACCCACAGCCCCAAATACCTGCGCGTCGTTGTCGTGCCCAATCCCGACGCCCCCGAAACCGACGATGTCAAGCGGGTCAACGTGCGCGTGCCCGTGGCATTGATACGCGCCGGCATAAAGTTCACCTCGCTCATTCCCGCCGAAGCCTCCGACCAGGTCAACGAAGCCCTCAAGGAGAAGGGCATCGACTTCGATGTGCGCAACCTCAAGCCCGAAGACCTGGAGGAGCTGATAATGGCGCTGCACGACCTTGAGGTGGACGTCCAGCACGGCCAGGAAAAGGTGCACGTTTACGTGGAATAGGAGGGTATATCCACAGACCTGGGGTGGGGCTTAAAAGCCCCGCCCCTTTGTTTCCCCCCAGGCCGAAATATGCTATATTGGATTTAAGGCTATCCGGGGGGAAACCATGTTTAGACGCTTCTCTTTTATCATCTATCTGGCGCTCGCCTTTCTGGTGCTCTCCGGCATCTTCTATTTCGTCCACTACCTCATCTTCCGCGATGTGCACCACATCTTTATCTACATGCTCGGCGACCTCGCCTTCCTGCCTTTAGAGGTGCTGCTGGTGGTGCTCATCATCGAGCGCGTCCTGGCCCGCCGCGAAAAACAGGCTAAGCTGCAAAAGCTCAACATGGTCGTCGGCGCCTTCTTCACCGAGGTGGGCAACTACCTGCTCAAGACTCTCTTTCCCTACTTTGATAACAGGGCTGAAATTGCCGAACAGCTCGATATTAACGCTGATTGGACCAAGAGAGACTTCAGGCGGGCGGCCGCCTACGCCCATGACCTCAAGGTTGAGCTTGACTGCAGCAAGGTAGACCTGGAAGCGCTCAAAGCCTTTCTGGCCAGTAAGCGGACTTTCATCCTGACCATGCTGGAGAACCCCAACCTGCTCGAGCACGACCGCTTCACCGATTTGCTCTGGGCGGTGACCCACCTCGACGAAGAGCTTGAGGCCCGGCACACGCTGGCCGACCTCCCCGACAAAGACCTGGAACACCTGGCCGGCGATATACAGCGGATGTACGACCACCTGGCCAGCGAGTGGCTGGACTACGTCGAACACCTCAAGGCGAACTACCCCTTCCTCTTCTCGCTGATATTGAGGACGCACCCCTTCCAGGCAAAGCCGTCGCCGGTCTTCAGCTAGCCGTGGTTTTATAGTATACTCCAGCGCCGATAAGTCAGTACTGGAGGGTCTTATTTAGTATGAAGAGGTTGAACCCGGAGAAACTCCATGTCACCTATTTAACCGGTACCACTCCGGAAAGGTTAATATTGCCCAGGCGCTATACGCTGACCCACTCCGATATAACGGGGAAGCTTTTTCTATCGATCGGTAATAACTATAATACAAAGCAGATTTCCAACTTCTATACCAAATTGATGAGGGACGAGGTCCTGGCTGAACTTTCCCATGAAGGCGATAATCTCTTCTTCAGGGCATACTGTCATGTCAGCGGAGGGTTTGTTTTCGGCACGGCTAGGTTACGATATAATATCTTTTGCCGTGAATTACCTCTTGCTTTAGAAGCCATCAGGTACGGTGATAGAACTCTGTTTAAACAGAACCCGAAGCTCGACAACGCCCCGGTCCTGATACATTTTCAATCTACTAATAGCAGGTTTGATAAGATCGAAAATTGGGGCACCGTGGCTGATTACAGCTAATATCCGACATTGAAATTTATACCCTCGCCGACAGTTTTATAGTATACTGCGGGCAGAGTTTCGATTGGGGGTAAGGATATGCGGCTCAAAGACAAAGTAGCTATCATCACCGGCAGCGCCCGCGGCATGGGGCGGGTCTTCGCCCTCCGTTTCGCCAAAGAGGGCGCCAAGCTGACTATCTGCGATATCCTGGACTGTAAGCCCGTCGCCGAAGAGATTAAAGCCGCCGGCGGCGAGGTACTGGCGCTCAAAATCGATGTCACCAACGAAAAAGAGACCGCAGCGATGGCCAAAAAGACGTTTGAACGTTTTGGGCGGATAGACATACTGGTCAACAACGCCGCCGTCATCGGCACCATCGAGACCAGGGACTTCGTCAAACCGGTGGATGAGATAGTATCGGCGGACTGGGACCGGATTCTGGCGGTCAATATTAAGGGTGTATTCCTCTGCTCCAAGGCGGTTATTCCTTATATGAAGAAGCAGGGCGGGGGCAAAATCGTCAATATGGCCTCCACCGTTGCCTTCTCCGGGCTGCCCCACTTTATCCACTACACCACCTCCAAGGGCGGTGTCGTTACCATGACACGCGGGCTGGCCCGGGCGCTGGGCGAATTCAACATCAACGTCAACGCCGTCGCCCCTGGCCTGATCATGACCGAGGCGATGCAGGGTGCCTATACCCCGGAGTTTTACCAAGAGCTGGTGACCACCGCACAGCTTATCCACAAAAGAGTAGAGCCGGAAGACGTGGCCAACGCGGTTGTCTTTATGGCCTCCGCCGAAGCCGACAAGATTACCGGGCAGACGCTGGCCGTTAACGCCGGCGAATACCTGCATTAAGTTAGTACCATGAAAAAGGCTCGCCTGCTAAAAATCATCGCCATCGTCTTCGGCGCCATCCTGGTACTCTACACCGGGCTCTCGGCATACGGCGCTCATGAGGCCATGGAAATCCCCCGCCTCCCCCTGGAGGAAGACGTCTCCCCGGCCTCCGTCGGCCTTGCCTACGAGGATGTCTCCTTCAACAGCCGCGAAGACGCTGTTTTGCTCAAGGGCTGGTATCTGCCCGCCGAGGGCGATTGTGTCATCATCATCGTACACGGCGGCTTCCAGAACCGCCTCGACGATGCCGTCGATACCCTGAACCTGACGCACGACCTGGTGGGGGAAGGCTACAATGTCCTCCTCTTCGACCTGCGGGGTCGGGGCGAATCGGAGGGTGAGGGGCGAGCCCTTTCCAACATTGAGCGCGATATCGGCGGCGCCTTCGACTATATAATGAGCCAGGACTACCCACCGGAGCGCATCTACATCATCGGCTTTTGCTCTGGAGCTGCCTCGGCCTGCATCTTCGCCAGCCAGAATCAGGTCGGCGCCCTGGTGCTGGACGGCTGCTTTGCCAACGTGTATAACATGGTCGTCAACCAGGCGGCGCGGATGGGCATTCCCGAATTTCTGGTGGACTTCTTTACCCCCGGCGTATTCATGATGTGCCGCATATTCTATGACTTCGAGCTGGTCAACGCGGAGGACGTCACCGCCGACGTTAGCTGCCCCATATTCTTCATTCATGAGGAAGACGACGAGCTTATTTCGTTGGAGGAGATGCGGCTTCTCTTCGAGCTGTCCACCCACCCCGCCAACCAGTTCTGGGAGGTCCCCGACGCTGAGCACAGCCAGTCCTATAAGACCCACCCCGCCGAGTTTATGGAAAGGGTGGAAGGCTTCTTTTCTGCCTTGGACTAAATCTCTCAGGCCGGGTTCAGGGTGCGACCCACGAAGAGTATCGTCCCGGTCTCGATGTCACGGATTAAGAAGATAAAGGGCCGGTCGATGGTAAGCTCCACCGTTTCTGACGGCGGCGCTGACATTACCATAATCACGGCGGTGGCGGCGGCGGCTTCGGTGCCCTCTTCATCGACAGAGACAAAGGCCTGGTGTATCACATCGCTTATGAAAAGCTCGCGGTTGCCCGTCATCCCGGAGAAGTCGGCGCCCCCGGAAAAGGCGATGGGCATACCCATTACCAACAGGGTCTCTCTCAGGCTGAAGCTGGAATCGAACTCGAACTTGGGCATGGTCAGGTCGACCTCACGGTAGTCTAGGTCGCCGATAATCCCGGCCACCGTCTCGGCGTCCAGCGCCGCTTCAAAGCTCTCGAACTGGCCCGAATCGGGCAGCAGGATTACCATGGATAGCTCGTCGCCGTCATAGCGCAGTTCTATTGCCTGGTAGCCATCGCCATCGGCGTATTTAAAGCGCTCCTTCTGGTTCATCATGGGCACCGTCACCTCGCCGCCGTCGAGCAGATAGAATGTCCCGTCTTGGGTCATATCCGCTTCGAAGGTATGTTGCCATTTAGCGTTGAAGTAGATGGCGTTGGTCAGGACGAGGCGGGTCAGTGGGGTAATGGCGCCCGCCGGAATCAGGTCTTCGATGCGCCCCTCCGTCTGGTCGGCTACCCAGTCGTTGATGGTGATGCGGGACTCCTCCGGCGCGCTGATAAAATCAAGCACTCTTAGGCCGGCGCCGTAGTTCACCGCCAGCAGGTTGAGGTAGTCAGGCAAAAACTCATAGCCTTTCTGCCCCCAGATGGCGTTGACGATGTTGAGCCGGAAGCCCTCGTCGTCCTTGCCTTGGGCGCCCTCACCGCGGCTATCCAGCTCCAATGCCAGCGCGTTGAAGGCGGGGTGCAGCCGGTCCTGAGCCAGGATAAAATTGAGGGCGTCGGCCATCTGCGCCTCGGTTTCGCCGCGGGCACCGCCGTAGGTCATGGCTAAGGCCAGCGAGATGCTGTAGGGCGAGTAGAAGAGGTTGCCCTCCTCATCTCTGAGCTCCTGATAGAGGTCAAAGGCGAAGGCGCTGTTGCCCTCAACCAAAGTATCCAGGTCGGTATCGCCAACCTCCGGCGCCGTCTCTCGCGGCTCATCTGACTGCAGCAGCTCACCCCCCGCCACCTGGCAGGCCCCCAGCCCCACCATAACCATAACCATCAGCCCGCTTATTACGTATAAAAGAGCTTTATGCATCTCGCACCTCCCCCTTGATTCGTTATAACCCATTTTATAATTATAACGAAAGAATCTGGATTTAGTTAGCCGTCTTGCCCCTATTCTGTGGCCAGCATCTGCTCGCTGATGCCCTTGGGGGTCATCCGTCCCGCCGAAACTATCATCTGGAGGGCCTGGTCCACCGAAACCCTGGTCTTGACCACCTCCTCCTCCTTGACTATTTCCAAAAAGCCGCTCATCGGGTTGGGGGAGTTGGGTATCAGTACGTTTAGCGTTTTTTGCCCCGACTTGTCGGTAAGCTCGTTGGTGACGAAGCCTATCGTCCTCATGCCCTTGCGCGGGAACTCCACCAGTACCACCTGAAGGAAGTTGGTCTTATCCGGGGCGGAAAAGCTGTCCACGATGTGCTTGATGGTGGAGTAGAGCTGTCGGAATATGGGCACTCGGCCGATAATGGACTCGCCGAAGCGAATCAGCCGTTTGCCCAGCAGGTTGCTGGCGATGATGCCAATAATGAAAATCAGCACCACGGTCACGCCGAAGCCTATGCCGGGTATGTCTTTCCCCCAGATATGAACGACTAGCGGCTCCAACAGGTCATCGACGGTGTTGAATATCCAGACCAGGATAAATATGGTGACGCCTAGGGGTATGCTCACCAGAAAGCCGGTAATGAAATAGCTCCGCAACTTCCGGCCCACCCCGCCTCGGGACGCGCTGTCAGTGGTTTCGGCCATTTTGTTTGCCTCCTCCATTAGTTATCTTCAACCTAAAGCCCCTTCGGGGCTTGTAACTGACCGAGCTTCTCGATGATGAGCTGAGGCGCTGGGCTAGTCCTTCGGTTCGGGTCTCATTGGAGGCCTCTGTCCGGCGGGCCACGACTTGGTTTCCAGCGGCTTGCAGATAATCTCGGTGATGTGGAGCTCGTAGAGCTTGGTGGAGGTGGCCGCCGTAGCCACCACGGCGGTGTCGGAACCACGGCCCATGCCAGTCACGGCGATTAACTTCTCACCGGCATCGACACAGCCGGCGTCCGCCGCCATCAGGATTATCTCAACGGCGACCTTCATTCCCTGGCACAGGGTGCGCAGCACTATGGCCATGACGGTGGGCGTCGTCGTGCCGTAGAAGCCGTCGGTGTGGAAGAGCATGGTGCCGAAGTGGACGCGGTGCCCTTTCTGCTCCAGCTCGGCTATCAGCTCTTTGGGGAACCTCTGCCTACCCGGACCAAAGCCGTACTGGTGAGGCACGACCACCATCTTAATCCCGGTGCCGGCAAAGCGCTCTAGGGCCAGGCGGGCGGTCTCCCCCGTCGTCGAGGCGAGGACGATTTTCTTTATGCCCCGTGCCTTGGCCCTCTCGGCGGCTAGGCGCAGCGTTTCCTCGGTATTCTCCAACCCCGCCCTCTCGAAATAGGTTATTTTCTCTTCCAAGTTCTTATCTCCTCTCTTGAATCTTCTTATTATATTTTACCGATAAGAAGCACTGGTTACAAACAAAAAAGCACCGCTCTTGGCGGTGCTCTGAAAATCTTTGGTAGCGGGGGCAGGATTCGAACCTGCGACCTTTGGGTTATGAGCCCAACGAGCTTCCACTGCTCCACCCCGCGTCGCTCTGTTTTTAACAGACGGACTTTCTAGTATAACGGCTGAGGGCAAAGCTGTCAAGGCGCTTAGATTATCCCGAAGCCCTGGGCAAAGAAGGCGGCCACCTTCTCGGCGACCACTGTCTCGTAACCGCTCCAGAAATGGTCGGCTTTCGGTATCACCCGGTATTGCTGGGGCCTATCCTCGGCCAGCTTTAAGAAATATTCCCGCGGTATGACGAAGTCTTTCTCCCCGACGATGACGAACTTGGGCCTATTGTATCTTTCCAGCCCCTCCCAGCCCCCCTCCGCCAGCGCCGGCGAGACCAGCGCCAGCCTCTTTACCCGCTTATCTTTGACGGCCACGGGCAGGGCGACCATACCCCCGAAGGAGTAGCCGGCCAGCCCGATTCTCTCCTTATCGATATCCTTGGTCGCTGTAGCTAAATCCAGGGCCGCTTTAACGTCCTCCCGCTCGGCGATGCCCTCCCCAAACTCCCCCTGGCTCTTGCCCACTCCCCGGAAGTTGAACCTGAGGGCGGCGATGCCTTTCTCCGCCAGAGCCTGGCAGATGCCGAAGACGACGTTGGCTGACATGCTCCCCCCGTATAGTGGGTGGGGGTGGCAGACGACCACCGCCGGTATTGTTCCTTCAGTATCGGGGAAATGCCAGACCGCCTCGAGCTCAATATCGCCGGGGATGGTGGTGTGCTCTCGTCTCAAGTAATCTTCTTTCTGGGCTCTTTGGGCTTTCTAGGTTTGGTCGTTTTGGGCTTTTTCGCCTTCTCGACGCTCTGCCACCAGGCCTTGAGTCTCTCGGCGACCTGCTTTTCGTAACCCTGGTCGCCGGGCTTATAGAAGCGCTTAGCTTTGAGTGAGTCGGGCAGGTGCTGCTGCCCGGCAAAGTGCCCCGGAAAATCGTGGTCGTATTTATAGCCGTCCCCGTATCCCATCCCCTTCATCAGCGGCGTCACCGGGTTGCGCAGGTGCTTGGGCACCTCGGCGTCGGGCTTCTCCCTGATTTCCTCCTGCACCTTGGAATAGGCCTCATAGAGAGAGTTGCTCTTGGGGGCGGTAGCCAGGTAGACCACCGCCTCGGCGATGGCCAGATTGCCCTCGGGCATGCCGATAAAGTGCACCGCCTGCTGGGCGGCCATGGCCACCACCAGCGCCTGCGGGTCGGCGATGCCGATATCCTCAGAGGCGAAGCGCACCAGCCTTCTCACGATGTAAAATGGGCTTTCCCCCGCCTCCAGCATCCGCCCCACCCAGTATAACGCCGCGTCGGGGTCGGAGCCACGCAAGGATTTATGCAGCGCCGAGATGAGGTCGTAGTGCCTTTCCCCCGCCTTGTCGTAGGGCAGGTATTTCTGCTGGACGGCGTCCTCGATTGTGTTTAGTGATATACGGCGCTTTCCTTCGGCATCAGGCGGCGTCGTCAGGGCGGCTATCTCCAGCGCGTTGAGGGCGACCCGCGCATCTTTATTGGAGACCATAATCAGGCGGAGCAGTGCGTCCTCGTCCAGCTCGACGTTGAGCTTGCCCAGCCCGTTGAGCTCGTCCTTGATGGCGCGCATAATGATTATCTGCAGCTCGTCCTCGGCCAGTGGTTCCAGGGTGAGCACCTGGCAGCGCGAGAGCAGGGGAGAGATGACCTCAAACGATGGGTTTTCCGTGGTGGCGCCGATGAGCGTAATCGTCCCGTCCTCGACGAAGGGGAGCACGGCGTCCTGCTGTGATTTGTTGAAGCGGTGAATCTCGTCGATAAAGAGGATGGTCTTCTTTTTATAGAGCTTGCGCCTTTCCTTGGCCTCTTTGATGATGCGTCTCAGGTCGGCGACGCCGGCGCTGACGGCGCTTACCGGGCTGAAGTGGGAGTCGGTGGTGTTGGCGATGATGAAGGCCAGCGTGGTCTTACCGCTGCCGGTGGGCCCCCACAGTATCAGTGAGGGCACCTGCCCCGCCTCGATGGCTTTTCTGAGGACGTGCCCCTCCCCCATGAGGTGCTCCTGCCCCACGAACTGGTGCAGCGCCGAGGGCCTCATCCTGGCCGCCAGCGGCGCT
>CAYNFV010000041.1:0-10038 GCA_964396645.1 uncultured Dehalococcoidales bacterium | reverse complement strand
CCGCCCACCGCCCTTTAAGGTAGAAAGGGGGCAAAGCCCCCTTTCAAACCCCCAACAATTGGTGGTTAACTCTACATATTTCGGGGGGTTTTTTAAGGGGGGCGCAGCCCCCTTAAAAAGACGTTTCTGGGTGGGTCGGTGTGGATAAAACAGCTTGGGGTGGGAAAAGATATAAAAAGCCTGGAACGGAAAGGGAGACTGGATTCCCGCCGGAGTTTACCCCGTATCGGGTACGGGGCGGGAATGACAGTGTAGTCTTCCCCCAAAAGCCCCCTTTCAAACCCCCAAATAAGGGGTTTATAGAGGTCAAACCCATATAGGGTGGGTGACGCCCCTAATCCCCCATTTTTATCGGGGTTGAAAATCCCTCAAATGTCTTGACGGCGGGTTGAGGGTTGGTTAATATTGTGATGGGGAAAAGCATGCCCTATTCCACAGTTAGCTACTCTACTAAAGGCCACGTGGCTTATGTTACCCTCAACCGCCCCGAAGCCGCTAACCGCGTCAATCTCAGGCTAGCCCAGGAGCTGGCCGACGCCTGCCGACAAGCCAACCAGGACGATAAGGTCTATGTCGTCGTTCTTACTGGAGCGGGTAGAACCTTCTGCGGGGATGGGGAGGAAAAGGGGGCGGTCTATGGCGTGGCTTCGGCTATTGCCGACATCGAAAAGCCGGTTATCGCCGCCATCAACGGCGATGCGTTGGGGCAGGGCCTGGAATTAGCCCTGAGCTGCGATATAAGGTTGGCTTCGGATAAAGCCAAACTCGGTCTCCCTCAGCTAACTCAGGCTACCATCCCCGCCGACGGCGGCACCCAGCGATTGGCGCGGCTGGTGGGGAGGGGCAAGGCGTTGGAATTAATATTAACTTCCGAGACTATCACGGCAAAAGAAGCGCTTGAAATCGGGCTGGTGGATAGGGTGGTGGAGAGCGCTAAGCTCACCGCCGAAGCCAAAGCCCTGGCGGAGAACATGGCCAAGAAGGGGCCTATCGCCCTGAGGTTTATCAAGGAGGCGGTGAAAAAAGGGCTGGAAATGACTTTAGAGCAGGGGCTGCGCCTGGAGGGCGACCTCTACTTTTTACTCCACACCACCGCCGACCGCACCGAGGGCATCAACGCCTTCTTAAAGAAAAGGCCGCCCAAATTTAAAAACAAATGAGCGATTTCGAGACCATAATCTACGAAAAGAAAAACCGACTGGCTTATGTTACCCTTAACCGCCCCGAAGCCTTAAACGTCTATAACATCAGGATGAGGGATGAACTATACGAGGTGCTTGAGGCTATCAAGGACGACACTGAGGTCAGGGTCGCCCTTTTCCGTGGTGCTGGCGAGAGGGCCTTTTGCGCCGGCGCTGACCTGAGCGAGTTTCTTGGCGCACCATCGCCCATCATCGCCCGCCGGGCGCGCTGGGAGAGGGACGTCTGGGGGCTTTTTTTGAGCATCAACAAGCCCATGATTGCCGCCCTGCACGGCTTCGTCCTGGGGTCGGGGGTGGAGATAACTTTGTGCTGCGACATCAGGCTGGCTGCCGAAGACGTCCAGTTCGGGCTGCCCGAGCCGGGGCTGGGCATAATACCGGCGGCGGGGGGCAGCCAGACGCTGCCCCGCATCATCGGTGGGGGAAAGGCGCTGGAGATACTATTGTCGGGGCGGTGGGTCAAGGCCGAGGAGGCCCGCCGTCTAAAACTGGTGAGCAGAGTACTGCCCAGAAAGGAACTGATGCCCGCCGCCGAAAGGCTGGCGGAGAGAATGGCTGGCTTTAAGCCGCTGGCGGTGTCTTATGCCAAGCAGGCTATTACCCGGGGGCTCGACCTGACCTTGAATCAAGGTTTAGAGCTCGAAGCCAGGCTGGCGGGCTCTTTAGTGTAGAGGAACATCATGGTAGAAGAAACGCTGGATAGTTTAGCCCAAAGAGCGGCGGAGCTGATTGCAAACGCCAGGAAGCTGGTGGTCTTTACCGGCGCCGGCATCAGCACCGAGTCGGGGATTCCCGATTTCCGCAGCCCCGGCGGTATCTGGAGCCGTTTCGACCCCGAGGACTTTACCTACCAGAAGTTCACCACCGATATTGAAGCCAGGAGAAAGCAGTGGCGGATGCTGGGGGAGGGGCACCTGACCACCAATGCTGAGCCCAACCTCGCCCACTACGCCATCGCCGAGCTTGATGAATTGGGCAGGCTGGACTGCGTTATCACCCAGAACGTGGATAGCCTGCACTATAAGGCGGGGGTGCCCGCGGAGAAGATTTTCGAGCTGCACGGCAACGTGCAGTGGGCGGTGTGCCTGGACTGCGGGCGGCGCTATCCCTTCGATGAGATTAAAGCCAGGATTGACGGAGGTGAAGAGATACCCGACTGCGAGGGGTGTGGGGGGATGCTCAAGCCCGACGCCGTCCTCTTCGGCGAGCAACTGCCGGCCGAAGTCCTGGAGGAAGCCAGCCGGCGCTCCTCCGCCAGCGACCTCTTCATCGTGGTCGGCTCGACCCTGGTCGTCTACCCCGCCGCCTATATGCCCCTCTATGCCGTGCAGGGGGGAGCTAAATTGATTATCGTCAACCTGAGCGACACCCCCATGGACGCTCAAGCTAACGTCCTCATCAGAGCCAAGGCGGGGGAAGCCATGTCCCGGATAGTGAACAAGGTGAAGGATAAACTGGAGACCAAATGATAATAAACGAATTCCTCGACCTGTCCGCACTGCTCGTCCCGGAGAGGACGGCCATCGCCTTCGAGGGAAAGCGGTATAGTTACGCTCAGCTTAAAAGACGGGTCAACCGCCTGGCCGACGCCCTGAGCCGCCTGGGTTTAAAGAAGGGCGACCGGGCGGCTATCCTTGAGGTCAACTGCAACCACTATGTCGAAGCCTGTTTCGCCACCGTCAAGCTGGGGGCCATCTTCGTCCCCCTCAACTTCCGGGTGCGGCAGGAGGAGCTTATTTACCTGGTTAAAGAAGCCGAGCCCGAAGTCCTCTTCTTCGGCAGCCGCTACGCCGAAATGGTGCGTAGCGTTCAACCCCGGCTGCCCTCGGTGAAGCACTTTATTATCATCGGGGGAGGGGATAAGGGGATGCTAAACTACGAGGAGCTGCTTGGCTCCGGCTCACCCGATGACAGGAGCTTCGCCGAGGTCAAGGACGAGGATATCGCCATGCTCATGTTTACCGCCGGCACCACCGGCTTTCCCAAGGGGGTGCCGCAGGACCATAACGCCTACAGCTCCTACGTGCTGAGCAACGTCGACCCGCCCGACATGGAGGCCCCGCCTGAGACCAACCTGCTGGTTATGCCCCTCTACCACGTGGCCGGCATGCAGGCCCTGATGGCCAGCATCTACGGCGGGCGCACCATCGCCCTAATGCGGCAGTTCGAGGAAAAGGAGTGGTTCGAGACGGTGCAGCGGGAGAGAGCCACCCGGGTGATGGTGGTGCCGACCATGCTCAAGAGAATCGTGGACTACGCCGACTTCGATAAATACGACCTCTCCAGCGTAAAAGTGGTGACCTACGGCGCCGCCTTCTGCCCCTACGAGGTGCTCGAAAAGACCATCCGGCGCTTTCCGGGGCGGGCGCTGATAAACGCCTTCGGCGGCACCGAGACCTCCTCCACTATAGCTGCCCTCAGGGCCGAGGACCAGATAATCACCGGCAAGGAGTCCGAGGCGGAGCGGGAAAAGAAGCTGAAGCGTCTTTCCAGTTCCATCGGGCGGCCCCTGGAGGACATCGAGATTCAGGTGCGGGATGCCAAGGGGCGAGAGTTAGCTCCCGGCAAAACCGGGGAGATTGTCGTCCGCGGGCCCCGCATCATGAAGGGCTACTGGAAGGACGAGGTCAAGACCAGGCAGGCCTTTACCGCCGACGGCTGGTACCGCACCGGCGACATGGGCTATAAAGATGAAGAGGGCTACATCTACCTTACCGGGCGCGCCGACGACATCATCGTGCGGGGGGGCGAGAATATCGGGCCCAGCGAGGTGGAGAGCGTCCTCTCCAGCCACCCCAAGGTTGAGGAGGTGGGGGTTATCGGGGTCAGGGACGTGGAGTGGGGGCAGCAGGTAAGGGCTATCGTCAGGCTCAAAAAAGGGGAATCAGCCACCGAGGCGGAGATTATCGACTTCTGCCGTCCCCGCCTGGCCGGGTTCAAGCGCCCGACCTCGGTGGTCTTTGTCAGCCAGGAGCTGCCCAAGACGAGCACGGGCAAGGTACTGCGCCGCACCCTCCGCGAAAGCTACGGCCAGCCTTAATCTCGTACGCGGCGCAGCTCAAAGACCACCGGGTTATCGGGGTCGGGGCAGACCGCCGTAGTCTTATCGGGGTCCTTCTCCCAGGGAAACGAGCCGCCGAACATCAGTGGCGTGATGAGAGGGAAAAGGGAGGCGAAGGCAAAGAGGCACATGCCCTGGGGCATCTTTTCGCCAACCAGCCACTCGTCGCCGACCTTATGCCCCGCCTCACAGTGACCCTTCTGGCTTATTACCTTGATGCTGATCTGATAGCTTTCTGCCATACTACTCCTCTATCTGAGCCGCCAAAAGCTCGGCGATGTCCATCACCTTGAGCTTCTCCTCGGCTTCCTTGGTCTTGATGCCGTCGTCGAACATCTGCAGGCAGAAGGGACAAACGGTAATAACCTTTTGCGCTCCCGTCTCCAGCGCCTGCTCGGTGCGCATCTCGTTGATGCGGCGGCCCTCCTGTTCCTCAAGCCACATGTGCCCCCCGCCGCCGCCACAGCAGAACGCCCGCCGCTTGTTCCTCTCCATCTCCTTAAGCTTAATGCCGGGGACGGCTTTGATGAGCTGCCGCGGCGGCTCGTAAATATCGTTGTATCTCCCCAGGTAGCAGGCGTCGTGGTAGGTGACTATCTCGTTTAAGCCCTTATTAATCTTGAGCTTGCCCTCTTTGATGAGCTGGGCGATGAACTCGGTGTGGTGGATAACCTCATAGTTGCCACCGAACTGGGGGTACTCGTTCTTGAGGATGTTATAGCCGTGGGGGCAGGCGGTGACGATGCGCTTGACCCCGTAGTTCTTTAGTATTTCGATGTTCTTCTCGGCCTGCATCTGGAAGAGGTATTCGTTGCCCAGGCGGCGGGCGGGCTCGCCGCAGCAGCTTTCCTCGACACCCAGGATGCCAAAGTTGACCCCGGCGCTTTTTAGAAGCTTAGCCACCGACTGGGATATCTTGGTGCTCCTCTCCTCAAGGGCGCCGGTGCAGCCTACCCAGAAGAGGATGTCAACATCGCTGTCGTCGGCCATGACCTTAAGCCCCAGCCCCTCCGCCCAGTCCGTCCTTGAAAGCGTTGTGCCCCGCCAGGGGTGGCCCCTATCTTCAATGCTCCTCAAGGCGCCCTCGGCCGTTTCCGGCATGGAGGCCTGCTCCATGACCAGGTTTCGCCTTAAGTCTACGATTTTGTCAATGTGGTCTACCCACACCGGGCAGACTTCATCACAGGCGCCGCAGGTGGTGCAGGCCCAGATTTCGTCCAGCTTGATGACGTTTTCCACCAGAGGAACATTAGGATTGCCCTGGGGGGCTTCCCCTTCGGGGTTAGCCGGAGCGGCTTCTCCTTTGGCTTTAGCCTTCACCAGTTCGGGGCCTACCTTGAGGAGGTGTTTCTTCAGGTCCTGGATAACCTTCTTGGGGTTGAGCTGTTTGCCGCTGTTGTAAGCCGGACAAAGCTCCTGGCAGTTACCGCAGACCACGCAGGAGTAGAGGTCCAGGTTCTGTTTCCAGGTAAGCTGGTCGATGGTGGCGACGCCCAGGGTTTCCGCCTTCTCCAGGTCGATGGGCTTGAGGACGCCGCGGGGCTGTTGGCGCAAAATGCCGTTGAATATGGAGGCGATGACGTGAAGGTAGCGGGTGTAGGGGATGATGGCCAGCACGAAGACCACGGTCAGCCAGTGCGCCCAGAGGAAGCCCAGATACCAGCCCTCGGTGCCGGCGCCGGCGCTGAAAAGATTGCTGAACCAGGAGCTCACCGGTGGCAGCAGGGTATGCCCCAGCCCCGCCGGCGGCAGCCCCAGCGAAATCTTGGTGCCGATTTCGAAGACGTAGGTCACCGGGTGGGCGAGCACCGATAGCAGGATAATCATGGCCTCGGTGGTTTGCTCACCCTTAAGACGGTCGGGCCTGATGATATAGCGCCGGATAATACCCCAGGCGGCGCCGATAAAGACGAAGACGGCAAAGAAGTCCATTACCCAGACCGAGTAAAAATAGAACTGGGTCTCTTCCAGCGCCATCAGGCCCAGCCCTTCCGTTAAGATGATGAAGAAGAAATAGAAGGCCACGGAGACGAAGAAACCCCATACCATCAGGGCGTGGCCCAGGGGCGCCCGGTCTTTAAGCCGGAAGTTCTTGAGCTGGCAGAGCTGGCTGAAGACATAGACCAGTGTGTCCCACAGCGCCCTGAGCCGGCTTTTCGGCGTGGTCTCCTTCTGGCCCAGGAACATATACTGCCAGAGCTGGCGGAGGCGGTAGAAAAACAGCCCCAGGGTGATGAGAAACACCCCCCAGAATATTAGGTAAAAGTAGCCCGTTCCCGGCGCAAAGATATCGGCTGACATGATACTTCCTATCTAGGTCCCTTCGGGACAATAGAATTTTAGCGCAAACGGATAACGGCGACAAATACGCCTATGGCTACGGCCAGTATATCGAGCGGGTGGAAGGCGGTTGTGTATTTAAAAATCATGTTGAAGGCGGTACCGGCCAGGTAGCTTAGGGGTATAGCCACGGCGCCGATTAAAGCCAGCCGGTTGCCGCGCTTGCGGTTTACGGAACGGCCGACCACCTCGCCGACGGCGAGGCCGACGCCGCCGGCCAGCAACAGGTTGACGTAGATATAGGGCAGGAATTCCCGCACTACACCCCAAACCAGGCCGGTGGCCAGAGCCATACCCAGTGCCGTGCCGGACGCAATCAAATAATGCTTGGCGGCAAGACGGTAGGTGGGCAGCTTGGCTAATTTGGCGCAATCGGGGCACCTGGCCCCCACCGGTGTCTGCACCATGCACTTGGGACATATCGGCTTGCCGCACTTGCCGCAGCTCAAATTCGTTTCAATATCGGGGTGATAGGCGCATTTCATCGGTGAATTAGTCCTTTCCCGCTTCGGGCTTTACCCGCTGCTGGTGTATCCAGGTTTCCCGGTCCCTGATGTCGCGGTCAAAGAGCAGGCGGTTGAGCAAAAGCTCCCCCGTAGGCACCGAGGCCGAAGCCTGGGTGCGGCGCGGGGTCAGCCGCCTGATGAGCATGATGATAAACATGGCGACAAAGCCCAGGGTCAACTCCAGCGGCTCACCGGCCGCCCAGCTGACGATGGGCATAACGGCCACGGCGATGACTGTGCCCACCGGTATGTTGCGCACAGTAAGCAGGAAGGCTATCATAATTACCAGAAAGGCTATCAGCGCCCAGGGTATCATCAGGTCGTTGAGGAGGGGAACTATCAACGCCACGCCCATGATGGTGGCGATGCCCCGGCCGCCGCTGAAGCGGAGAAAGACGGGCCAGTTGTGCCCGACAACGGCGGCGATGCCGATAACTACCTGCTGGGTGAGGCTCAGCCCGATAATATGAGCCACCCCGACGGCGGGCATCGCCTTGCCGATGTCAAAGAGGATGACCACGACGCCCATCCAGCGAGCGCTGACCTTTACCAGGTTGGCGCCGCCGACATTACCGCTGCCGTATTGCCTGATGTCTATCCGGCGCGCCCACCGGGCGGCCAGATAGGCGGCGGGAATGGCGCCCATAAGGTAGCCGCCGATGATTAAAAGAATAAACCAAACAGTCATAAGCTCTCCTTATGATACTGGGTTGTTTTTTCCTTTTTCAGGGCGATGAGACGCTCGACGACTTCCAGGGGGACGTCGGCGCCGCCGATGGCGGTCTCCTCGGCGGGCTCGATGCCGTGAAAGTCGCTGCCGCCCGTGGCGATAAGCCCGTATTTCTGCGCCAGCGCCACCAGGCTTTCGACTTCCTCGGCGCTATAGCCATTATAATAGGCCTCCAGGCCCACCAGCCCCGCTGGCTTCAGCTCTGATATCAGCCCCTCGGGGTCTTCGGTGGTGAAGGGGTGGGCCAGCACGGCTAAGCCTTTGGCTCTGACGATTATAGCCACCGCCTCGGCGGGGAGCATCTTTTCCCGCTCGACGTAGGCGGGTTTGCCGTGCCCCAGGTATTCGTCGAAGGCGTCTTTGAAGGAGGGGACATGGCCCTTTTCCATCATGGCTTGTGCGATGTGGGGGCGGCCGATGGTGCTGGTGCCGGCCAGCTCCAGGACGCGCTGCCATTCGATATGAATGCCCAATTCCTTCAGTTTGGCCACCATCTTTTGAGCCCGCCGCAGGCGGGAGTTCTTAAATTCTTCAAGCCTGGCTAAAAGCTCGGCGTCTTTATAGTCAATGAAATAGCCCAGGATATGCACCTCGCCCTCGGGGATATCGGTGCTGATTTCAATGCCGGGTATGACGGTAAGATCAGGGAAGCTCTGCGCCGCCGCTCTGGCGGTGGCGATACCATCCACCGTGTCGTGGTCGGCCAGGGCGATGTAGCTCAAGCCCCTTTCCGCCGCCTGCCTAATGACCTCGGCGGGGCTGAGCTTGCCGTCGGAGGCGGTGGAGTGGACATGGAGGTCGACCTGGCCCAAGGCTAGTCCACCTCCCGGTAGATTCGTTCGATGCTTTTTGCCTTCCCCTTATCGCCGATATCCACCATCACGGCGTTGAGGATAGGCTTGCCCTTGCCCACCGAGAGGCGGTGGTGGACGCCCGTCAAAAAGCGCTGGATGACGGCCTCGGCATCGTCACCGATGACCGAGTCGGCGGGGCCGGTCATGCCGATATCGGTGACATAGGCGGTGCCCCCGGCAAAAATCTGGCTATCAATAGTGCCCACATGGGTGTGGGTGCCCAGGACGGCGCTGACGCGCCCGTCCAGGTAGCGGCCCATAGCCACCTTTTCTGAGGTGGCCTCGGCGTGGAAATCGACGATGATGGTTTCTTCTTTTATTTCGCCCAGCAGCTTGTCCATAGCCTGGAAGGGGCAGTCTAGGTTGCCGATAAAGGTCCGCCCCATGATGTTGACCACGGCCACCTCTTTGATAACAATATAGCCCTGGCCGGGCACCCCGGGCGGATAGTTAAGCGGGCGCAGGATAGGCATCTGGCCATCAAGGTAGGGGAGGATTTCCTTCTGCGCCCAGATGTGGTTGCCCGAGGTTATCACGTCGACGCCAGCATCGAACAGCTCCTGGGCTGTTTCCGGGGTCAGCCCGATGCCGCCGGCGGCGTTCTCGCCGTTGGCCATAACCAGCTCCAGGCCGTATTGCTGGCGGAGGCCGGGCAAGAGAGTGCTTACCGCCCTCCGGCCCGGCTTGCCCACGATATCACCGATAGCTAATATCAGCATTTTTACTTGGCGTAGTCTACGGCCCGTGTCTCCCGGAGCACGGTAACCTTGATTTGCCCCGGGTATTCCAGGCCCTCTTCTATCTTCTTGACGATGTCCCGCGCCAGCCTCATCGCCCCCAGGTCGTCAATCTCTTCGGGCTTGACCAGGATGCGGATTTCGCGGCCGGCCTGGATAGCATAGGACTTTTCCACGCCCTTAAATTCGTTGGCGATATCCTCCAGCTCCTTGAGGCGCTTGAGGTAGTGGTCCAGGGACTCGCGCCTGGCTCCGGGTCGGGCGCTGCTGATGGCGTCAGCCGCGGCCACGATAAAGCCCCAGACGCTGGTGGATTCGGTCTCGAAGTGGTGCTCGGCAACGCCCTGGACAACCTCGGGGGACTTGTCCCACTGCTTTACCAGGTCGGCACCGATAGCGGCGTGGGGACCTTCTACTTCTCTATCTACCGCTTTGCCGATGTCGTGCAGCAGCCCCGCCTTCTTGGCGGTAGCCACGTTAACGCCCAGCTCACCGGCAATCATGCCCGCCAGGTGGGCGACCTCGAGGGAGTGGTTGAGTACGTTCTGCCCATAGCTGGTGCGGTACTTGAGCCGCCCCAGCAGCTTGACCAGCTCGGGGCGCAGCCC
>CAYNFV010000040.1:0-10229 GCA_964396645.1 uncultured Dehalococcoidales bacterium | reverse complement strand
ACCATCCGCGTCTCTCTGAGCGCCCACCCCCGCGAAGAGGTCATCGCCGCCTACGAAATCCTGAAGAGCTTGAATTTGCGCCAGCACGGCCCCATACTGGTCAGCTGCCCCTCCTGTGGTCGCGCCGAGGTTGATATAGTAAAATTAGCCGCAGAGGTGGAAAAGGAGCTTTTGAAGGTTGACAAACCGATAAAGGTGGCCGTAATGGGCTGTATCGTCAACGGCCCCGGTGAAGCCAAAGACGCCGATATCGGCATCGCCTGCGGCAAGGGCCGAGCCGTTCTTTTCAAGAAGGGCAAGAAGGTTAAGACCATAAAGGAGAAGGACTTCATCAAGGTTTTAATGGGGGAGGTGGGGAGGTTTTAGCTATGGGTTACGAAAGATGAGAAGCCTCACATCAATTATGGCAGTTTGGCTGGCGACCATGATTGTAGTCTTTTTTGTCTTTAAGACTATGGGGACGCCATGGCTGTTAGATAGCGCTGTTTGGCAAGTTATGATCGCGTTAGGCACTTGGATACTAGCCGGAAGCGTCTTCCTTGCTTATCGTCAAATAAAGCAGGCACAAAAAAGTACGAATGCCCAACTCGCGGTACAGTTGTTCACGGAATTACGCAGTGAAAAGACCTTGAAGATAATCCGCGATATCTACAAACTCAAATCAATAGGAAGCGGCAAACGCTTGTCAAAGAAAGTTAAAGAAGACATCAACTACGTAACTGACAGGTTTGAGTTGTTGGGCGGACTTGTAGACATGGGGATTATTGATAAAAAGCTAGCAATAGAAGCTTATGCCGGGACTGCCAGCATACGATGCTGGTATCAACTTCACCAATACGTCAAGCAAATCCGTAGAGAGCGCGGGTATTGCGCTGAGAACTACGAAGCCTTTGCCAGGCTTTCCTTAGACCACTACTACAGGAATAAAATAGAGGTAACGTTTTATCAAATAGGTGAAAAAGATAAAGAACTAGTATTCACTGAGCTACAAAAGGGAAACATCAAGCCAAGAAAGCCAAAAGACATCAAAAAGCAAAGAGAGGATGCGTGGAAGACAGAACAAAGGAAAACTAAAAAGCACCACGAAAAGAAGTGGTGGAAAAGACTTTGGCCCTTCAAACGAAAAGATAAGAAAAAACCGACCATCGAGGAATAAGGAGGCACGGCTATGGCTAAAGCAAAACCCCTGACCCGCAAAGAAGTGCTGGCAATGATAAAGAGGCACGGCAAGGCTGAGGGCCTGGACCTCTCCCGGCGGGAATTTGAAGAAAACGTTGACCTGAGTGGGCTCAACCTCTCCGGCATCCACCTCAACGAAGCCTCTTTGTGGTACGCCCACCTGGAAGGCACTAACCTCTCCGGCGCTCAACTGGAAAGGGCCATACTGCGCGGTGCCCACCTTGAGGGCGCCGACCTCTCCGGCGCCGACGCCGACGGAATCGATTTGCAGGGCGCCCACCTGGAGGGAGCCAAGCTAGCCAAGGCACAGCTCAAAAAAGCGGGGTTATTGAAAGCCAACCTGGGCAAAGCAAGCCTGCCCGACGCCCAGCTAGATGGTGCCGAGCTTGAAGAAGCCCACCTCGACTGGGCCGACCTCTCCGGCGCCCAGCTCAAAAAGGCCTACCTGATGCGGGCGCACCTGGAAGGCGCCAACCTGAGCGGTGCCCACCTGGAGGAGGCTTTTCTGGAAGACGCCGACCTGACGGGAGCCAGATTGGTCAACACCCAGCTGAAAAGGGCTAACCTGGAGCGCACCGATATGCGCGGGGCCAACCTGCATCGGGCACACCTCCAGAAGGCCAACCTCAACTACGCCAACCTGCGCGGCCCCGAGACCGACCTCACCAAAGCCGACCTGGAAGGCGCCCGCCTCTACGGCGCCGACCTCTTTCAGGCCGACGTAGAAGGGGTAAACTGGGGTTCCGGGCAAATATTGGGTGAAGAGCTCTTGCACAAAGAGGAGGAGGACGAGAATATAAAGCAGGAGTTAATCAAGGAAGCCGCCAGCGTCTACCGCAATCTAAAGCTCTGGCACAACGAACGGGGCATGTATGACCTGGCCGGCGAGTTCTTCTTCCGCGAGATGACGGCCAAGAGAAAGGCGCTCAAGTGGCACCTCAACCCCGCCCACAAGCTGTGGTCGTTGTTCGTCTCCTTCACCTGCGGCTACGGTGAAAGGCCGCTGAGGGCTATCGTCTGGGCGGCTTCGGTCATCGTCGGCCTGGGCATCATATATTTTCTCATCGGCGCCGACTGGCAACTGGACGCCTTCGGCAACTCCCTGGCCTTCAGCGCCATGTCCTTCACCTCCATGGGCTACGGCAGCTGGCTGGAAGCAAGCGAGGCCCTGACCAAGGGCATCGGCGCCTTTGAGTCGTTTATCGGCGTCTTCACCATCGCCCTCTTCCTGATAACCTTTGTCCGCAAAATGACCCGATAGGAAGAGGGGGGTCATTCTGAGGAAGCTAAGCGACCGAAGAATCTAAAAAATGACCCGCTAGAGGCTAGAATAAAGCCGCCCGATATGATTTAATGGGTAGGGAATTTAGAGAAAGCCGAGCCAAAGGAGGCAAGCTAAAATGGCAAAATATCCGATAACCCTCGACGTTAAGTTTCCCGATAAACTATCCCGACTGTCCACCTTTTTCCGCTACTTCCTGGTCATACCCCAGGCCATCGTCCTCTATTTTTTGGGCATAGTCGCCGGCGTCGTCATCTTTATCTCCTGGTGGGCGATTCTCTTCACGGGCCGCTACCCCAAGGGGTTATTTGACTTCGTTTCCGGCTATTTTCGCTGGTCAACGAGGGTCAACGGCTACTACTACTTGCTGACCGATAAATACCCGCCCTTCAGCATGGACTGATACTAAAAAGGAGGCTATTCATGTTTTGCCGAAACTGTGGCAAGGAGCTTATCGGCGTGCCCGAAATCTGCCTCGGCTGTGGCGCCAAGCCTCTAGTCGGCAGTAGCTTTTGCCACGCCTGCGGGGCCAAGACCAGCCCACTGGCCGAGTTTTGCACCAAATGCGGGGCCAAGCTGGGCGTAAAAACGCTGGATAGTAACGTCTCCGAAAAATCGAGGCTGGCCGTCACCCTGCTTGCCTGGTTTCTCGGCCAGCTCGGCATCCACCGCTTCTACCTGGAGAAGTATGGGACAGCCATTCTAATGCTCTTCACTCTGGGGGGCTTAGGCATCTGGGCTCTCATCGACTTTATCATTGCCGTTACCGGAAACATGAGAGACAAGGAAGGAAAACTGATTACGAACTGGTAAAGCTATGCGCCTATCAAAGCTATTCGGTAAGACCCAAAGAGAATTGCCCGCCGAGGCGGAAACGGCCAGCCACCAGCTATTACTCAGAGCCGGCATGATACAGCAACTGGCCGCCGGTGTCTATTCCTACCTGCCTTTGGGCTGGCGGGTGCTTAAGAAAATAGAAAATATCACCCGCGACGAGATGGACAAAGCCGGCGGACAGGAGGTCAACCTGCCCGTATTGCAGCCCTTCGAGATGTGGCAGCAGTCCGGTCGCGACCGGGCGCTGGGCAAGGTGCTCTTCGTCCTCTCCGACCGCCGGGAAAGGAAGCTGGCTTTAGGCCCCACCCACGAAGAGGTCATCACCGAGCTGGCTAAATATAACGTGCAGAGCTACCGCGACCTGCCCCTCCTCCTCTACCAGATTCAGGTCAAGTTCCGAGACGAGCCCCGCCCCCGCGGCGGCTTAATAAGGGTGCGCGAGTTTCTCATGAAAGACCTCTACAGCTTTGACGCCGATGAGGCCGGGCTGGACATCAGCTACCAGAAGATGGACCAGGCCTACCGCAAAATCTTTGAGCGCTACGGGCTGCCCACCATGCTGGTCGAAGCCGACAGCGGGGCCATCGGCGGCAAGGACTCCCGCGAGTTCATGGTGGTCGCCGAAGACGGCGAGGATGAGATTATCCACTGCCCCGGCTGCAACTATGCTGCCAACGCCGAAAAAGCAGTGAGCGTTAAGGAAAAAATAGACAACGGTAAGCCCTTAGCTATTGGGGAAGTGGCCACCCCTGGCGCCGGCTCCATTGAAGAGGTCGCCGCTTTCCTCAAGATACCCCGGAGCCACACCCTGAAGGCGGTGTTTTACATCGCCGACGGCAAGCTCGTCTTCGTCGTCATTCGCGGCGACCTCGACGTCAACGAGGTAAAGCTGAACAACCAGCTCAAGGCGGGCGAGCTGCGTATGGCCAGCGAGGCCGAGGTCATTGAGGCCGGTATCGTCGCCGGTGCGGCCTCGCCGGTGGGATTGAAGGGCTTTAAGGTCATTGCCGACGACTCGGTAAATTCGGGCACTAATTTCGTTGCCGGCGGCAACAAGCCCGATACCCATCTCAAGAACGTCAACTACCCCCGCGATTTTAAGGCGGACATCGTCGCCGATATCGCCCAGGCTCGTCCCGGAGACAAATGCCCCCAGTGCGGCGGTGAGCTTTCCTCTACCCGTGGCATCGAGGTCGGGCACATCTTCAAGCTGGGCACCACCTATAGTGAGAAGTTCGACGCCTCCTTCATTGACGAAAAGGGCGAGTCACGTCCTCTGGTCATGGGCTGCTACGGGCTGGGCTTGAGCCGTTTGATGGCGGCCGTCATCGAGCAACACCACGACGAAAAGGGCATCATCTGGCCCCCTACCCTAGCTCCCTACCGGCTCTATCTCTGCCCGCTTTATAAAGAGAACACCAAAGTAGCCGAGGTCGCCGAAAAGCTCTACGCCGAGCTTGAAGCGGAAGGCTTTGAAGTCCTCTTCGACGACCGCCAGGAATCGCCCGGGGTCAAGTTCAACGACGCCGACCTGCTGGGGATACCGTTGCGGCTCACCGTCAGCCCCAGGACTTTAGAGAAAAAGAGCGTCGAGCTCAAAAAACGCTCGGAGAAAGAAGCACAGCTCCTGCCGCTAGAGGGGATAGCCAAAAAATTAAAAGCGCTTATTTCTGATTAGTTTGTCCATCCTCCTTTGATTCCCGACTGAAGAATTAGAATCAGGGAGCCAGCTGTTACAGAAGAAAGGAGAGAAATGGCTAAGAAATGCTTGATTCTTTACACATCGTACACGGGGCATACCGAAAAGGTAGCCGAAAGATTTAAGAGCACCTTCGAAAAGAACGGCTGGGAATGCGATATGTTTAGGGTCCGCCGAAGAGCGGAGGATATTTTGAACCCTCCCTTTGACCTTGCTAACTACGATTTCTTGTGTGTAGGCTCCGGGGTCATATTACACCTCCCCTACAGCGAAATACTAACCCTAATAAGAAATCAGATATACGATATAGACCCCAGAATACCCCATAGAGACCGGGGTGAAGCCATCACTTACCTTAAAGGGCCAGTGCCCAAGGCTCTTCCGCCTACCAAAGATCCGCGAGTCCTGAAGCTGCACCGGAAAATAGTGCTTGGGCCTGATTCCAAAAAGGCGATTGTTTTTGTTACCTACTCCGGCTATGAATTTGGCCCTAAAGAAGCTGAGCCAGCCCTGCAACTGCTGGCGCTGGAAATAGAACACCTGAGATTCCAGTGTATCGGGCGTTTCTGCTGTCCGGGGAAATATATTGATGACCCAACACCCAGGACGTTTCACGGGGATATACGGGACAGGCCTAATGAAAAAGACCTGCTGAAAGCGGAGATGCTCATAGAGGAAAAGCTGGAGGAGATAGCGGATAGACCCCCTTAAACTACCGGCGCATAGCTGGTTATCCCGATAACGGGCGCCTACATCTCGCTGGCAATCATATTAAGATAAAGGATTACCCACCCCTTTGACGAAACAATCATTGCTTTCTTTCCGTCATTCCCGCGAAGGCGGGAATCCAGTATTTGCCCTTGCGAGCGAAGCAATCTACTTGACCACCAACCACACCTCCCTTGTTAACAGACGTATTGTTGTCCCACCCAATACCCACCCTACAAGGGTGGTACCCCTTATATATCTCCCTGTGAGTTAGCCCCCTCCAAAGAATTGGGGGTTGACAGCGGTTACAATCGCGGGCAGAATAGCGGTACCTCCAGCTATTCCGAATATAGAGAGTAGAAGAGAGGTGAACAAATGGGTAACCCAGATGATATCAAGTCATTTCTGGCAATGGTAATAAGAGATTTTGGAGAAGTCCTTATCCACAATATCACTTTCAAGGACAAGGACTCCGCACTGACTTTCTTCTCGTCTTTATCTTTTGTTCAACAAACACCAGAAGGGTTAAGTATGCCATCGCACATAAAAGCAATGCTTGTAGAACACCCGGATGGGATATCTATTTGCATTGCTGCCAAGCCACAAGAAAAAGAGAGCTTAGAAATCCGCCAGAAGTGCTTGGCTGAGCATATAAAGGACGAGTTCATTGCAGTTGGGAAAAAGAAAGCCACTAGTACAGCACAAAGTATAAATGAAAAACTTGAATAGAAGTGAACTATCCTCGCCAGACCAAATAACCCGAGAAGTGTCGCCAAACCTGAAAAATAGCTATTTACACCAAGCTGCTTTATTGACGCAGCGTCGCCCCCAGCTCTTTAGCCAGCTTATCCAGAATCTGTTGCTGAACCTTGTTGACCTCGTCGTCGGTCAGCGTGTGCTCCGGCGACTGGTAGCTGATGCGGTAGGCTAAAGACTTTTTACCCGCCGGCAGCTGCTCCCCGCTGTAGAGGTCGAAAAGACTGACCTCGGTCACCAGTGGAAAGCCCCGCATAATCTTTTGTACCTGGGCATTGGTCACGCCACTATCCACCACCAGCGCCATGTCCCTGACCACGGCCGGAAAGCGCGAGATCGGCTGGAACATCCTATGCTCCAGGGTGAAAGGCAAGAGCGTCGTCAAATCGAGCTCAAAGAGATAGACCTCATCAGCAATCTCAAAGGCGTCGGCGACCTTGGGATGAAGCTCGCCGACCACCCCCAGCCTCTTCCCCCCAACGATAATAGCCGCCTGCTTAAAGGGGTGCAGGCTCTCGTCCGAGCCCGCCTCGAAGCTGAATTCCACGCCGAGCTGCCCGAAAAGCCCCTCGATTATACCCTTGGCATCGTAGAAATCGAGCGCCTCGTTACCACTCCGCCAGGAAGGCTCGAACCTGGGCCCCGCCATCACACCACACAATATCTCCAGCTCGTTGGGCAAATCGTCCTTGCGACGTAAATAGACTCTGCCTAATTCGAAGAGCCTGACGCCGTTTTCCTCGTGCCTGAGATTGGTTTTCAGGGCGGAGAGGAGGTTAGCCCGCAACGTCGGGCGCATATACTCCTGCTCGGCGGTCATGGGGTTGGCCAGTCGCACCAGTTCCGACGATTGGGCGTGGGTAGAGAGCTTAGCCAAGGCTTCCCCTCCCATCATGGAAAAGGTGATGACCTCCTGGAAGCCGTAGTCGGCCAGGATTTGGCTTAGCTGCGGCTTGAGCTTTAGCATGGGCGAAGGATCTTGGAGTGGCAATGGCTGGCTGAGCATGGTAACCGGTATCTCATCATAGCCGATAACGCGGGCGACCTCCTCGATAAGGTCTTCCTCAAGGCTGATATCGCTGCGCCAGTAAGGGACGGTAGCCAGCAATTCGGCATTTGAAGCACCGGCCTTGACCTCGAAGCCTAAAGCCAGCAGCGTATCCTTCATCTGCTTGATAGTGAAATCGACGCCCAGCAGTCTCTTTGACTCGCTGGCACGTAGTCGGACAGACGCCGCTTTCTCTTTCCCGGGATAGTTATCGATGAAGCCCTTAGCGGCCTGGCCGCCGCCGATTTTCACCAGTAGCTGTGTCGCCCTTCTCAGCGCCGGAATGGTCACCCCTGCACTAATCCCCCGCTCGAAGCGCAGGCGGGCCTCGCTGGGCAGCCCCAGGCTGTGGCCCGTCTCGTAGATGCTGGCCGGGTTGAAGCTGGCCGCCTCCAGGAATATGTTGGTGGTATCCTCGGTGACCTCGCTGTCATAGCCACCCATCACCCCCGCCAGCGCCACCGCCCGCTCGGTGTCGGCGATGACCAGCATGTCGGGCAAAAGCGCCCGCTTGTTCCCATCCAACGTAACCATGACCTCGCCCTTTTTAGCGCGGCGGACGATAATCTTCTTACCCCTAATCTGGTTGTAGTCGAAGGCGTGCAGCGGCTCGCCGTATTCCAGCATGACGTAGTTGGTGATATCGACGATATTGCTGATGGGGCGCATCCCCGCGGCGATGAGCCTCTGCTGCATCCAGGGCGGCGAAGTGCCTATCTTTATCCCCTTCACCAGGCTGGCGCTATATCGCGGGCAGAGGTCGGGGTCGGCAATCTCCACCGCTACCTGGCTATCTATGGTCGTGGTGGACTCAGCGTAGTCGTCTTTGGGCAGTCGCACCTTCTGTCCGGTTAAGGCGGCGATTTCGCGGGCAATACCGATAACGGAGAGGCAATCGGGGCGGTTGGGGGTTATATCCAGGTCGAGGATAAAATCGCCCATGTAGTCAGCCAGCGCTGTTCCCACCGGTGCCTCGGCGGGCAATACCATGATTCCCTCATGGCTGTCGGAGATGCCGAGCTCTTTTTCCGAGCAGACCATCCCCTCCGAGACCACCCCCCGAATCTTAGCCGCCTTCAGAGTTAAGGGCTCCCCGGTATGACCGTCGATAAGCTTGGCGCCAACGCGGGCAAAAACCACCTTATCCCCCAGCTTTAGATTGGGCGCCCCGCAGACCACGGTCTGCTCCTCCGTGCCCAGGTCTACCGTCGGCAGGGTGAGGCGGTCGGCGTTGGGGTGGGGGTTGATGGCCTTAATCTGCCCGATAAAAACGTGCTCCCAGCCGCCGATAGCCTGCCAGCCCTTGACCTCGGTGCCGGCCATGGTCAGCCTGCGGGCAAGCTCGTCAACAGGCAGTTTTATGTCCACGTAGTCTTTAAGCCAGCCTAGTGAAACCTTCATTTAGAACTGCCTCAAAAATCTAAGGTCGCTGCCGTAGAAAAGCCTTATATCGTCAATGCCGTAGCGCAGCATGGGCAATCTATCTATGCCCATGCCGAAGGCATAACTGGAATAGACCTTGGGGTCTAAGCCCCCCCTCTCCAGCACCCAGGGGTGCGTCATCCCCGCCCCCAGTATCTCAATCCAGCCGCTGTCGCCGCACAAGCGGCAGCCCTTGCCGCCGCAGACGCCGCATTCGATGGCCATCTCCACCCCCGGCTCGACGAAGGGAAAGTAGTCACAGCGGAAGCGAACCTTTCTTTCCTCGCCGAAGAAGCGGCGGGCGAACTCGTAGAGCGTTCCCTTTAATTCAGCCATGGTCATGCTCTTGTCAACGGTGAAGCCGTCAATCTGGTAGAACATGGGCACGTGGGTGGCGTCGCTGGCCTCGTAGCGATAGACCTTGCCCGTGGTCACCACCCGAATCGGCGGCTTCATTGTTTCCATGGCCCGGATATCCCCCGCCGTGTTGTGGGTGCGCAGCAGCATGTTCCTTTCGCCCTTCTCATTCCTATAGTCCACCCAGAGCGTAGCCATGCTGTCGCGGGCGGGGTGGTGCTGGGGTATGTTCAAAGCCTCGAAGTTATAGTAGTTCCATTCCACCTCGGGCGTCTCCATCACCTGAAAGCCCATGGAAACGAAGATTTCGTGAATCTCCTGAATAGTCTGGGTGATGGGGTGCAAGCGTCCCGCGGGTATAAGACGCCCGGGCAAGGTGATATCGGGTACTTCAACGCCGACGGCGCCCGCCAGCTGGTCCTCGCGGAGCAGTTGAATCTTCTGCTGGTAGCTGTTCTCCAGCTCGGCCTTAATACGGTTGGCTAGCGCCCCCATCTTTTTCCTCTCCTCCACAGGCAGCTTGGCCAGCCCGCGCAGGGCAGTCGTTATTTGGCTCTTCCTGCCCAGGTAGCGCACCCGCCAGGCCTCAAGCTCTTCGTCTTTGGTGATTGTCTCCAGTTCCATGAGGGCACTGGATATAAGTTGCTCAAGCTCGCTTATCATGGCTGTCTTGGATTATAGGTTATCGGCTATAGAGGGGTCAAGGAGTGAATAAAAATGTCATTGCGAGAAAGGCAGCACTTTCCGTCATTCCCGCGAAGGCGGGAATCCAGTATCTGTCATTGCGAGCGAAGCGAAGCAATCTCCACCCCAATTTTTATCTATTCCCGCCTGCCAAAGCCTTGTGCGGCGGGCAGGCCCACCCACCGCCCTTTAATGTAGAAAGGGGGCTTCGCCCCCTTTCAAACCCCCAATTTGGGAAAATCCCCCTTTACTAAAGG
>CAYNFV010000039.1:0-10233 GCA_964396645.1 uncultured Dehalococcoidales bacterium | reverse complement strand
CCAGGTGAATCATCACCGGCAGCAGGACTTTATTATCTTCGGCGATGCGGAAGGCGCAGAAGACGTGGTCAACCACCTCCTGCCCGTTTTCGGTAAATATTTGAATCCAGCCGGTATCGCGGACGGCCATGACATCGGAGTGGTCGCCCCAGACGCTCAAAGGCGAAGACAGCGCCCGGTTGGCCACCGCCATCACTACCGGCAGGCGCATCGACGAGGCGACATAGAGCACCTCGTGCATCAGCTCCAGCCCCTGTCCGGCGGTAGCGGTAAAGGTCCTGGCGCCGGCTGCTACCGAGCCCAGGCAGGCGCTCATCGCCGAGTGCTCGGACTCAACCGGAATATAGGCGGCATCCAGCTCGCCGTTAGCCACCAGCTCGGCCAGGTGCTCCACGATGTGGGTCTGGGGGGTGATGGGGTAGGCGGCGACGACGTCGGCATTAGCCAGCTTGACCGCCTCGCCAATGGCGACCGATACCTCCATACCCACCTTTTTAGACACTATTCCTTCTCCTCAACCATGGTTATTACCCGGGTCGGGCACTCGCGGGCGCAGATGCCACACCCCTTGCAGTAGAAGACATTGGCTTCAAAATAGCCTTCTTCATTCTGCTCAATACAGCCCTCAGGGCAGTAAATCTGGCAGAGCCCGCACTTGATGCACTTGGTGAAGTCGTAGGTCGTCCGCTGCGAGCGCCAGTCGCCTGTCTTATACTGAGCCGCGTTTCCCGGCTCGGTGACAATAGCACCTATCTCCAGGTCTCTCCAGGTTAATTCGCCCTCAGACTTAGCCAATCCCCTACTCCTTCAGCTCGGTTTCTGCGTAAGCCCTTTTCATGGCGTTGACGTTTCTCTCTGCCAGGCGGCCGAAGCGTTTGTTTAGCGGCTCAACCAGTGATTCCAGCTTCACTACGTCGGTGGCTTTGAGCAGCGCGCCGACCATGGTGGTATTGGTAATGGGCACACCCAGCGTCTCGCGGGCAATGCCGGTAGCATCGACCTTGGCTAGTCTGCCCTTAGTCTTGAGGCTCTTGGCGATTTCGGCAAGGGGCTTCTTGGTGTTGATGATGACTATGCCGTCTTTCTTTAAGCCCGCGGCGACATTAACGATGGTGAGCAGCCCGGGGTCGAGCACCACCACGACATCGGGTTCGGTTATCTCGGCCCTTATCCGTATCGGTTCTTTGCTATCAATCCTGACGAAGGCCAGCACCGGCGCTCCCCGGCGCTCCGGACCGAAGCTGGGGAATGCCTGAGCAAACTTGCCCTCGCTTATGGCCGCCTGCGCCACCAGCTCGGCGGAGGTAACCGCCCCCTGCCCGCCTCGGCCGTGCCATCTGATTTCAATAAGCTGGTTTTTAGCCTTCAATTTATAGTCTCCAGATATACAAAGCGCCCCTGGAGCGACTCGAACGCTCGCACCCAGCTCCGGGGGCTGGTGCTCTATCCACTGAGCTACAGGGGCGAGGACGATTATATATGATAACCCATAACTTAAGGGTGATGCAAATTTTTTAAGCTGCTCCCGGCGGCGATTTTACCACCAGCACCGGTACCGGGCTGTCCTCTATAACCTTCTGGGCAGTAGAGCCGAAGACCCACTTGGTCATGCCCGAGTGGCCATGGCTGGATATGGCAATCAGGCTGACCCTCTTTTTCTTGGCGTAGTTAAGGATTTCCTTGGTGACGTCACCCGTCCTGATTTCAATCTTGAGTTCGCCCTTGCCTCTCTGCAGCCGCTTGTAGACCTTGTCCAGGTATGCCTTAGCCTCTGTTTTGAAGGTTTCTATCTCTTGTTCGGGGTAGAGGATATAATCCAAACCGCCGATGGTGCGGATATGCCTTCCCGATGGCACCACCTCCAGCAGGATAACCTCCGCCTCCAGCCGCTTTTTAAGCTCCCTGACCCGTGTTATAGCAGCTTCGCCAGCCTCGGAGCCATCCAGGGGCAGGAGAATACGGCTTATCAGGTGCTTCTCCTTGGTCTGACGACGTTTCGTCTCCTTGATAAGCAGCAGCGGCACACCGACGCCATCGATAACCTTGCTGGCTATGCCCCCCTTCGCCCAGGGCACTATGCCCGAGCTTCCGTGAGAGGCCATAACGATGAGCCTGATATCGCTTTTCTCGGTGTATTTGACAATCTCCTCGACAGGCTTACCCGATATGACCACCGGGCTGACCCTTTTGACCACCTTCTTCAGCTGTCCAGCCATTTTCTCCAGATAGAGCTCGTGCATATGAAGGTGCTCATCGTCAGCCGGCTCACTGACGTAGAGCAGGATAAGCTCAGAATTAAAGGCGTCGGCCAGCTCCCGGGCATAAGGCAGGGCCAGCTCGGCCAGGTCAGAGCCGTCCAGCGGAACCAGAATCTTTTTCCACATTTTCCACCTCCTCTAGGCGTATCTTATTATTAAATACAGCCAGCACAGGCCGACCACCATAATCATAGCCGGGATAGCGTATTTACAGAATCTGCCCCAGCTGATGGGATGGCCCTCTTTTTCGGCGATGGCGGTGCCGACGACGTTGGCCGAAGCCCCGATGGGAGTGGCGTTGCCGCCGATGTCGGTACCGAGAGCCAGCGTCCAGGCCAGGGTGGGCAGCTTTAAGCCCGCCGTCTTGGAAAGGTTAACGATTACGGGCACCATGGTGGCGGCAAAGGGTATATTATCCACTATAGCCGAGGCAAAGGCGGATATCCAGAGGATGAGGGGTATCACCAGCATCAGGCTCCCTCCGGAGACATCGCCGATGTAGTTGGCCAGCATCACCAGCACGCCCGTTTCCTCCAGGCCACCGACGCAGATAAACAACCCGATAAAGAAGAGCAGCGTCCGCCAGTCTACCCGGCTAATGATATGCAGGGCTTTCCGGTATGACACCAGCAGCGTAACCACGGCGGCAATAACGCCGATTAAAGCCATGGATATGCCGGTTTCGGCGTGGGTCACTATCAAAATTATTACCCCGACAAAGATGGCGGCATTGATACGGAAGTGGAGCGGGTCGATAATAGCCTCGCTGGGCTGGGGATATTTGGTGGTGGGGGTATCGGGGTTACTCTGCGAGCTGGTGAGCGTTTTGCGGAAGACGAAGTAGAAGAAGGCCAGAGCGCAAGCCATCCCTACCCAGGCAACGGCACCGGTATTAACGACGAAGTCGGTAAAGTTGTAGCCAAGGGCAGTGCCGATAATGATATTGGGGGGATCGCCGGACATGGTGGCGGCGCCGCCGGTGTTGGCGGCAAATATCTCAGCGATTATCACCGGCACCGGGTCGAACTTGAGCAGGCGCGCCAGCTCAATGGTGACCATAGCCAGGAAGAGAAGCACGGTGATGCTATCGATAAACATGGACAGGAAGCCAGAGAGCAGCATAAAGACAATCAGAATGGGGATGACCTTGTAGTTAACCAGTTTGGCCAGCAGCAGGCATATCCAGCGGAAGAAACCCACCTCCCCCAACCCCTCCACCATAACCATCATGCCGCCGATAAAGATAATGGTCTGCCAGTTTATACCGTAGGACTCGATATGCCCCTGTCCCGGCACCCAGAAGTTGAGCTGTCCCAGCTGCCCCAGGTTCATAACGTGAACTACCGAATCGGGGCTCTGCATGGTAATAAGGAAGACGACCACCAGGGTGAGCCCGGCGCCGATGAGGGCGGGGATGAAGCGGTGCACCTTGCCGATAATAATGGCCAGGAACATCAGGATGAAAATGGCGATGGCAAAGATTTGACTTAGTGCTAACATCTACTCAAGCTTGGAAAACAAAGAAATCAGATGGAATATTATAGCCGAACCGCAAATGATTCGTCAAAGCAGATTACAGCTAGCTGGTTAGAGCTTGTGAGGTTCCGATTCGGCGATGACGAAGAGGGCGTCGCCCTGGCGAATCGCGTAGTCTGACCGCGGGTTGACCACCATTATCCTGTCCTCTTCCGGCAGCTTGTACACTACGTCGAGGTTTAGCTGCTTGCATATCTCCTCGGAATAGTCGGTCTCTACCGCCAGTAGTATGATGTGTTTCTGAGCCAGTAGTTGCATCGCCTTGGTAAAGTCCTTGCCTACCAGCTTGTCGGAGATAGGTCGGTCATAGCGGTAGAATTCGCTGCCCAGGTTGAAGTTGAGCAGCTCCGATACGATACGGGAAACGCCGTGATTTAAGGCTGAGGCTACCGCCAGGCTGCCGCCCACCTGGTCGAGGCAGATAATCTCGTCAGCGTGGGCGCGCTCCAGGTGCATGCGGTTGGCCGAGTTCACAATCTGGGCGCAGGTGTGGACCTTGGGGTTGAGCGATTCCACCGCCAGCACCACCATCAGGGCTTCGGCGTCAGCCTCGTTAGCCCCCTTGGTAAGGTCGGTGAGCACGATAACGCTGTCGGCTTTCATTATCCCCGCCCTTCTCAGGTCTTTATCCTGAGAAGGGTCGCCTTTTATGAACTCGACCCGCTCGTCCTTAAAAGGGCGTTTTTCGCTATCGTTGAGGACGACCACCCCCCGACGCTGCCTGACATCGGCGGAAAATAGCTCCCCGATGACTCGTTCCCCCTGGAAATTCCAGCCGCAGATGATGGTGTGACCGGAAAGATTGACTTTTTTAGCCATGACTCCTCCTCTCCGCACGAATTCGACGAAGACGCTGGTGATTTTGGCGGTAATAATAACGATGACGGTAACGCTGGCTATCATGCCGATGATGATGCTTATCTGGACAGCGACGTAGGGGCTCTCTATTATGCCCACCTCGCCGAAGAAAGCGGGCAGGATTTCCATATTGGCGCTGCCGAAACCTATGTCCTCGAAAATCATGATGACCAGCGCCGCGATAAGGTAGATAACCAGCAGCAGTATGAGGATAGATAGTATGGGGCGGAGCATTATCTTCCGCCAGCAAAGCCATATATAATACCGGCACCTGGCTAGCATATCACACCCCAAAATTCCCCCCGTATGCTACTCCAAATCGCAAATTCAATCAAGGGGGTTAGCCGACAGTGATGCCGGCACGGAACAGGAAATAGGCGCCCAGAACATAAAGCCCGATTAAAGGCGGGCTGTACCAGCTGCTAAAGTGAAGTAGCTTGCGTCTCTGCCGAAAGCGGAGCCCGACTATTACCAGCAGGCTGGCGGTAATAGCCATGGCCGCCGTGATGAGGTGGGCGTTCGATACCGAGGAGAGGATGGAGCCTTTGGTATAGAAGAGGTCGGCGGCGAAGATAATGGCGATGTTAAACATATTGCTGCCCAGTATGTCGGCCACGGCCATATCGGTCGCCCCCAGGCGAAGGGCGGCGATGGTAACTACCAGCTCCGGCATCGAGGTGCTGATAGCCAGAAAAAGGGTGCCGACAAAGCTGGCTCCCCAGCCGGTAGCCCCGGCGATTTCGTCGCCGACGAAGGAGACCCATACCCCGGCGCCGATGACGGCCAGCGTCGCCAGCGTGAAGCGGAAATAGACTGTCTTCATAGGGAGATGAGCGTATTTGGGTTGGGAAGTCTGAGGTGGAGCAGGGTGACTACGCTCAAAGCGGAAGAGCTGTCTTACCACCACTAGATAGATGACGAGGATAATGATGCTGGGGACGCCTATCCAGGCCAGCTTTATTCCCGAAAATGTTTCCCCGCCCAGGATAGTGGCGCCGGCAATAGCGATGAGAACTATGCCCGCCGCCGCCGAGGCGATGTGTCTCTGGCGGACGTGGCTTAATATAGGGCCCTTGCGGTAGAGAAAGTCGAGCAGGGCGATAAGGGTCAGGTTAAAAAGGCAGCTCCCCAGGAGGGTACCTGTAGCCAAATCGGGGAGGCCGACCAGGGCTACCGAGCTTATGCTGGTGACCAGCTCCGGCACTGAGGTAATCGCCGCCAGCAGGATTAAGCCAATCCAGAGCCCACCCAGCCCCGTTTTCTCAGCAATGGCGTCGCCGTATCTGGCCAGCCTTGTACCGGCGAAGAGAATGATGGCCAGACAGGCAAGATATTGCAGCCAAACCAGAAGTTGAGAGCCTAGCAATCCGCTGCTAGCATACTACATCAGGAGTCACTACGTAAAGAGCGGCTCGCTAGCTGCTCAGAATCTTAATGGCTTCTTCCCGGCCAGCCTCCATCAGATAGGGTATGCCGGTGACTCTGGCACATTCTTCACTGAGAGATATAAGCTCGCCTCGGGTAATTGCCGGCGTGCTAAAGCGCCTGGCCCCGGCCATTAACTGCTGTAGGCCCACCCTGAGCTTATCGACATAGCTGTAGATGCCCACCGCACCCAGGGGTATGCTTTTCATCTCCTTGGCGCCAACGATATTCTTGACATCCTCGTAGTTGATGAAAATCTCCTCTGGTGTTGAGCCGAACTGGCTGACGGTCTTGGGCAGCCTTTCGTCCTTGAGCCACTGCCCGATGTTCTTGCCCACCATACCCGGAATCATCAGCGCCCGCCCCATGCAGATTGCCTTAACGAAGGGAGAACCCAGCGCCAGCGCCTTGAAGATGCCATCCTCGCTGCTGAAGCCACCGGCGAAGGCGATATCGGGGGGGCGTTCGCCCTTCTCCGCCAGCTTCTGGCAGAAATCGTAGGCAGCGGCGTGCAGGTAGAGGGTGGGCATGCCCCACTCCTCCATCATCCGCCAGGGGCTCATACCGGTGCCGCCGGGGGCGCCGTCAATGGTGAGCAGGTCTATCTTGGCCTTTGAGCCCCACTTGATTGCCATGGCCAGCTCGCGTAAGCCATAGGCTCCGGTCTTGAGGGTGATGCGCTTGAAGCCCATCTCCCTGAGGCGCTTGACCTCGCTATAGAAACCCGCTTCATCGATAAAGCCGAGGCGGCTGTGGCGCTCGAATTCCTTAAGTGAGCCGTCGGTAAAGGCCGCCTGGACGACGGGGCTGGAGGGGTCGGGGGTTACGATATAGCCGCGTTTCTGTAATTCCAGCGCCCGTTCCAGGCTGTTGACCTTAATCTCGCCGCCAATACACTTTGCCCCCTGCCCCCACTTCAGCTCTATGGTCTCCAGCCCGTGCTTTTTTCTGACGTAGGCAGCAACGCCCAGCCTAGTATCCTCCACGTTCATCTGGACCAGAAGCTCACCATAGCCCTGATGATAGCGCTTATATATTTCAATTCTCCGGTCCATATCGGGGGCGGCGACAACCTTGCCCTTGGCATCAAGCTCGAGCTTTGGGTCGATGCCGCAGACGTTCTCGCCGCAGACCAGGGTAACGCCGCTGATAGCTGCACCGACGGCAAAGTGGTCCCAGTTCTTGCGAGCTATCTCGGTAGAGCCCAGGGCACCGGTAAAGACCGGCGCCTTCATCTTGACCTTGATATCCCAGCCGTATTCAGTCTCGGTGTTTACCGCCGGGAAGATAGCCGTATCAGGGTCGCCTTTAACGCCGGGTGGCAGTCCTTCGGCGCCCAGGGCGTAGCCCTGTATATTAAGGTGAGAGTAATCGATGGGGTAGTCCTTGTCGCCGCCGGCGGTGACCTCACCGAAGGGCCCGGGGTATATCAGTTCTCGGCCGCGGAAGGTTGCCTTGAAAACCTCGCAGTTTCCGGTGCAGCCGTCAATACAGCGGGTGCAGAGACCGCTCATGGGGACCACGCTGCGGGAACGGTTAGCCGTCTTGGTAGCTTCGTTGGCGTTGGGTCTTTGTAGGTTCATGCTAAGACTCCTTTTTTATATTCTTACCGCTATCCCCTTCTCTTTAAGGTATCTTTTGGCTTCGGGGATGGATATCTCACCGAAGTGAAAGATAGAAGCGGCTAGAACCGCCGACGCCTTAGCCTTGACCACGGCCTCGTAGAGGTGCTCCAGCTTGCCGGCGCCGCCGGAGGCGGTTACGGGGATGCTGACCGCCTCGGCTACGGCCCTGGTCATCTCCAGGTCATAGCCCTCTTTAGTGCCGTCGGCATCCTTGCTGGTGAGCAGGATTTCCCCCGCCCCCAGCGCCTCTGCCCGCTTCGCCCACTCGACAATCTCCAGCCCGGTGGGCTCGCTGCCGCTCCTGACCACCACCTCCAGCCTGGGCAAACCGCTATCCGGCGGGTTTTTCCGACCGTCAACGGCTACCACCAGCTTTTCGCTACCGAACTTACGGGCGGCTTCTTTAATGAGCTCGGGGTTCTTGACCGCCGAGGTATTTATCGAGACCTTGTCCACGCCTAAGCCAAGCAGGGCTTCCATATCTTCAACGGTGCTGATGCCGCCACCGACAGCGAAGGGGACGCTGACCACCTCACAGACCCTCTTTACCCATTCCAGCCTCGTCTTACGGTTCTCCACGGTAGCAAAGATATCGAGGAAGACGAGCTCATCAGCCCCCTCACGGCTATAAGCCTGCGCCGCTTCCACAGGGTCGCGGGCATCCCTCAGGTCAACGAACTTTACTCCCTTGACCACCCTGCCCTCTTTGATATCAAGGCAGGGTATAATCCTGACCTCTGGCATCGTTATATCTCCTGGGACTGGGATGGATTAGCCCGGCTGGTCGGTAGAAAACAGGCAACTGGCAACCGTTTGCCTTAAATTACACTAGTAGAGCCGTCCTTGTCAATCCCATGCTGGAGGGCGAGAGGCTCTTTACTGCTTACCCTCGACCAGGGTTTCGACTACCGACGGGTCAGCCAGGGTGCTGGTATCGCCCAGGTTCTCGATGTCGCCAGCGGCAATCTTGGTAAGTATGCGGCGCATAATCTTGCCGCTCCTGGTCTTGGGCAGACCATCGGCAAACTGGAGCTTATCGGGCGTGGCGATAGGCCCAATCTCCTGGCGGACGTGGGTTACCAGCTCTCTCTTGAGGTCATCGCTGGGGCGTACATGAGCCTTCAGGGTAACGAAGGCGTAGATGCCCTGACCCTTAATCTCGTGAGGCATGCCGACCACCGCCGCCTCAGCCACCTGTTTGTGGGATACCAGGGCGCTTTCCACCTCGGCGGTGCCGATGCGGTGGCCGGAGACGTTGATAACATCGTCAATGCGCCCCATCAGCCAGTAGTAGCCGTCGCTATCCACCCTGGCGCCGTCGCCGGTGGTATAGACCCCAGGGTACTGGACAAAGTAGGTCTTCTTGAACCGCTCCGGCTCGCCATAGACCGTCCGCATCAGGCCCGGCCAGGGCTTTTTGATGACCAGGTAGCCGCCCTCGTTGACGTCAGCTTCGGAACCATCCTGCCTAAGCACGGCCGGCTCGATGCCGGGGAAGGGGAGAGTGGCTGAGCCCGGTTTAAGCGGGGTGGCGCCGGGGAGGGGGGTAATCAGTATGCCGCCCGTCTCCGTCTGCCACCAGGTATCGACGATGGGGCAGTTGCCCTTACCGATTACTTCGTAATACCACATCCAGGCCTCGGGGTTAATCGGCTCACCCACCGAGCCTAAGATGCGCAGGGAGCTGAGGTTATGCCGGGCGGGCCACTCGTCGCCCTCCCTCATTATCGCCCTCAGGGCGGTGGGGGCGGTATAGAAAACATCGACCTGATACTTCTCCACGATAGCCCAGAAGCGGTCGGGGTGGGGGTAGGTAGGCACACCCTCAAAAACCAGGCTGGAGGTGCCCAGAGCCAGCGGCCCGTAGACGATGTAGCTGTGACCGGTGACCCAGCCGATATCGGCGGTGCACCAGAAGGTGTCTTCTTCCTTGATATCGAATATCCACTTGAGGGTCTGGTAGCAAAAGAGTAGATAGCCAGCCTGGGTATGCAGCACTCCCTTGGGTTTGCCGGTGCTGCCGCTGGTGTAGAGGATATATAGGGGGTCTTCGGCATCCATCGGCTCGGGCTCGCAATAGGGCTTGATATCCTCCGCTGTTATCTCTTCATGCCACCAGTAGTCGCGACCAGCTTCCATATTTACCCCGATGTTGGCCCGGCTGACGACAATCATATTCTTTAACTTGGGGCAGGCCTTGGCGGCCATATCGGCATTGTCCTTGCTACGGATGATGCGGCCGCTGCGGTAGTAGCCATCGGCGCAGATAAGAATCTTGGCGCCGCAGTCCAGGACCCTGTCCCGTAGCGCCTCGGCGCTAAAACCGCCGAAGACAACGCTGTGCACCGCCCCGATTCGGGCGCAGGCCAGCATGGCAATAGGCAGTTCTAAAATCATGGGCAGATAGATGGAAACCCGGTCGCCTTTCTTGACGCCGTGCTTCTTGAGCACGTTGGCGAACTTACAGACCTCGTAGTAAAGCTGCTGATAGGTAAGCGTCTTGCTGTCGCCGATATCCCCTTCCCAGATGA
>CAYNFV010000038.1:0-10287 GCA_964396645.1 uncultured Dehalococcoidales bacterium | reverse complement strand
CGCTGGGAAACAGAGAGCCCGCTGATATCCTGCCCTTCAAAGATAATCCTGCCGGCGGTGGGCTTGTAGTTATTCGTCCCCATTATCAAATTGGCCACAGTGGTCTTGCCCGTGCCGTTTTCGCCCAGGATGCCGTGGATTTCGCCCTTATCAACGTGCAGGGAGAAATCGCTGATTATCGGTTTGCCGTTTAGCTTGAGCTCGAGCTTTTCCACATCCAGCATTTCTCACCTCCAACCACTGCCTACCAGTATAATCTATCAGGGGGATAAACTCAATTTGGGTGTTTTACGAAGGGGTACCCCCCACCTTATGCAGCGTACGTTGTTTTGTCCCAACCCAGCCCGCCCTACAGGGGTTAGACCCCTATATATCTCTTATCTGGGATACGCCCCACCCCTAGGTTGTTTTTCCCACACCAACCCGCCCACAAAGGTCTTTTAAAGGGGGGCTCCGCCCCCTCTTGGACTCCCCCCAAATATGTAAGGCAAGCGTCCTCTTTTGGGGGTTTGAAAGAGAGGCTGGATTCCCGCCTTCGCGGGAATGACAAAGGGAATGCGGGAATGACAAAGGGAATGCGGGAATGACAAAGGAAACGCGGGAATTACAGGGAGATTGCTTCGCTTCACTCGCAATGACAGGGAGGCAATCTTTGCTCAATAAGGCTCTATCTGCTATCATCAAAGCGATGGCAACCGGCTATGTCTATCACCCCATCTACCTAAAGCACGACACCGGCCAACACGTTGAGGTCGCCGCCCGGCTGGAGGCGATTATCGCTTACCTGGAGAAAACGGGGTTAAAATCAAAACTGACCCACATTGAGCCCCGCCCCGCCACGGTTGAGGAAATCGCCCTTGTCCACCATAAGGGCTATATCAAAGAAATCGAGGAGACAGCGGCCAAAGGCGGCGGCGGGCTCGACCCCGATACGGTGATGTCAGCCGACTCCTACCAGGCGGCGCTCTATGCCGCCGGCGGCTTAATCCGGGCGGTGGAGGCGGTGATGGGTGGTGAGGTGGCTAACGCCTTCGCCCTGGTCAGGCCCCCGGGCCACCACGCCACCGCCAGTCAGGCTATGGGCTTCTGCCTCTTTAACAATATCGCCATCGCCGCCAAATACGCTCTCAAAGAATATAATCTTGAGCGTATTCTCATCATCGACTTCGATGTCCACCACGGCAACGGCACGCAGGGAACTTTCTACGATAACCCCCACGTAATTTACATCTCCACCCACGAATACCCCTTCTACCCGGGGACGGGGGCTATCAACGAGACCGGCAGCGGTAACGCTCAAGGAACCACCGTCAATATACCGCTGCCCGCCGGCTGCGGCGATAGTGAATACCTTGAGGTTTTTGAGCAGATTGTTGTTCCCGCCGCCAAAAGGTTTAACCCCCAGCTTATCCTGGTCTCCACCGGCTATGACGGCCACTGGGCCGACCCGCTGGCCATGATGAATTTGAGCGTCGGCGGCTATGCTAAGATGGCGGGGGTTATCAAGGGGCTGGCTGACGAGCTCTGTGGCGGGCGTCTGGCGCTGACGCTGGAGGGGGGCTACAACCTCGAAGCCATGGCCGGTTCGGTAAAAGCCACCTTTGACGCCCTGCTCGGCGATGGTTTCGATACCTTCGAGGACGTGCCCTCGCGCCGCTTTGGGCCACCCGACATCAAGGGCTTGATAGCAGAGATAAAGAAACTACATAAGCTTTAGAGGCGCTTACAGATGTCGGGGGTAAGCGAGCACTGCTCACAGTTGCCGTCGCAGGGCTCGACGTGAATGGTGATGCTGGTATCGGAAAGCCTGGCTTCTATTTCCTGCTCCAGCTCGTCGCATAATTTATGCGCCTTTTCCACGCTGATATCCTTGGGCAGCACCAGGTGGAAGTCAATATAGCGCTGGCTCCCCGCCTTGCGGGTGCGTATCTTATGAAAGCTCACCAATTGTCCGCTGTGCTTGCCCAGGCAGGCGATTATCTCCCTCTCCTCCGCCCGGGGCAACCTGGTATCAATCAGGCCGCCGAAAGACCTCTTCATGGACAGGAAGGCGGTGCGGAAGATTAATAGCGCCACCAGCAGGGCGACGATGGGGTCGAGCCGGGCGATGCCGGTTATTCTGACCAGAATTAATCCCACCAGCACCGCCCCCGAGCTTAAGACGTCAGCCAGCAGGTCGCGGGCGGTGGCTTCCAGGGCTACGGAATCGGTTCTTCGGGCTACCCTCATCGTGTACCAGGAGACCACCATGTTTATGACGATAGCCGCCGCCGTCACGTAGATGCCTATGGTAATTAACTCTACGGCGGCGCCGCTGATGAGCCTGGTTATGGCCTGGTAGGCAATGATACCCCCGGCAATGAATATCAGGGCGGCGATGACCACGCCGGCGACGTTCTCTGCCTTGCCGTGGCCGAAGGGGTGTTTCCGGTCGGGGGGGCGGCCGGCAATCTTGATGCCGATGAAGCCGACAATCGCCCCCACCAGGTCAATGGCGCTGTGGATGGCGTCGGCCCTGATGGCGATGCTGCCGGTAACGATACTGGCCACGACCTTCATCGCTATCAGGAAGCTAACGGCGAGGATAGATAGCTTGGCCGCATTCTCCTTGGTGGCCAGCATATTAGACCTCTTTGGCTTGGGGTAGCAGGATGAGCCGCCCCCACTCCCTCCTGTCCCAGACAACGAGCAGGTTGGGGGCGATAAAGAGTGAGCTGTAGGTGCCGGCGATGATGCCGATGAGCAGGACGATGGCGAAGTTAAGAATGGTCGAGCCGACGAAGAGCAGCAGGGCCAGGACCACCAGCATGGTGGTGAAGCTGGTATTTAGGGAACGGCTCAGAGTCTCTACTAGGCTGTTGTTGACCACAACCTCGAATTTGGTGCTTATACCCCGCTTCAGGTTCTCACGTATCCGGTCGAAGACGACCACCGTGTTGTTAATACTGTAGCCGATGACGGCCAGGACACCGGTGATGAACATCAGGTTTATTTCCCAGTTCATTATGGCGCCGAATATGGCGAAAATCCCCAGCACCACCACCACATCATGCACCAGGGCAATGATGGCGCAGATGCCGTAATGGAAGGGTTTGGGCATGCGGCGGAAGGCCCAGGTGATGTAGAGCAGTATGCCCACGGCGGCGACACCCACGGCGATGATGGCGTTATTGGTGGTCTCGGCGGCCACCATGGGTGAGACCGAGTAGAACTCCCGCTCGGTTAGGGTGCCGAATCTGGCGCTTAGGGCATCCTCCAACCCCGTCTTTTCCTCCCCGCTCAATTCCTGGGTGCGGATAATGAAATCGCCCCCACCGGTGCGCTGGATGATGGTGTTTGTATAGCCCAGTTCAACCATGGCCTGCTCCAGCTCCGACTGCTCTACCTCTTCATCAAAGCTGACGGTGAGGATGGAGCCGCTGCTGAATTCGACGCCCGGGGTGAGGCCGAAGACGAGCAGGGCGATAATGCCAATCAGGATAATCACCTCCGAGATAATCAGGAACCAGGACCTTTTGCCGGTAATATACATTACTGCTTCTCCTGATGAGCGCTAAACAATGCTGTCTTCCTGGCCAGGCGCGTGCCCACGAAAAGTTTGAGCAGGGTGCGGGTAACCACAATGGCGGTAAACATGCTCACCGCCACGCCGATAAACAGGGTCAGGGCAAAACCCTGCACCGGGGCACTCTCAACAATAGAGCCACCTAACCAGAGTAGAATGGCGCAGACAATAAAAGTGGTCACGTTGCTGTCCCTGATGGCGGTCCAGGCACGGCTGAAACCAGCATCGATAGCCGCCCCCAGCGTTCTGCCGGTGGCAAACTCCTCCTTCATGCGCTCGAAGATAAGCACGTTGGCATCCACCGCCATACCGATGGAGAGGATAAAGCCACCGATGCCGGCCAGGGTCAGGGTGACCGGAATCAACTTGAATATGGCCAGCACCAGTGCGCCGTAGAAGATTAGCGCCAGGCTGGCGATGACCCCGGGCAGGCGGTAGTAAATCATCATAAATAGCATGACCAGTATGATGCCGATTATCCCCGCCTTGAGGCTCATGTCGATGAAGTCTTCGCCTAATGTGGGGGACACGGTCTGGTCGTAGAGTATGGTAAGGGGCACGGGCAGCCGCCCGAAGTTCAACTGCTTGGATAACCGATCGGCCTCATTATAGCTTAATCCTGTAATCACCCCCCCCTGATCGCCAATAACGTTCTTGACAAAGGGGGCGATGGGGATGCCTTCATCGTCTAACAGGGCATAGTCACCATCAAATATAGCCAGCTGCTGGCCGATAAGACGCCCGGTGATCTGCTCCGATAGCTGGGCGCCTACTTCATCCCAGTCGAAAGCCAATAGCAATCGGCCCAGATTGTCTCGGTCTAGATAGGTAGTTGTCTTGAAATAGCGGCTGGTCAGCTCTATTTCTTCGCCATCAATCACCCCGGTGGCTGGTTTCCACCGGCCCAGCTCGTTTTCCCACTTGGCCTCCTCGTCAGCGGCAGCCAGTTCGGCGAATTCCAGTATATCCACCCGCCCCAGCCTTTCCTTATCTTTATCGCTGATGCTGGTGCCGGGCAACTCAACCAGAATGCGGTCGCTGCCCTGTATCTGGATAAGCGGCTCGGTCACCCCCAGCGGGTTAACCCGGTTATTGAGAATCTCCTTTGCTCCCTCCAGGGCGTTAGCTCTATAGTCCGGCTCAACTTCGGAAAGGTCGGCTTCATAGACTATGTGAATACCACCCTGCAGGTCCAGCCCCAGCCGCAATTCCTCTCTGTCGAAGAGGGGAAAGACCAGGGTGCAAACGGCAAAGGCAAAGATGGCCAGCAAAATCAGCAGAACTACGGTGTTGCCTCTAGTCATATCTTTGGTGCTACCTCTATTCCAGCTTCTTAGCCATATATATTAACAGAGTGTCTTCTCGGTTGCCAGTCGCTGGCGGATATAGTCCAGGGCTTCTTCCCGGTCGTTAAGCTCGCCCGATGCCTGCGCCTCGCGCACCGCTTCTAAAATCTCCCCGATGGCGGGCCCCGGACTCAAGCCGAAGATATTGATCAGGTCATTCCCGTCGACCAGCCTGGTGGGCTCCACCAGCTTCTGCTGCTCGAAATGCTTTTCCAAAACGTATTCTACCATCCGGGTGTGCTCTGTCCAGCCCGCCATATCCAGGTTTGGTCCCCGGGTGGCCAGGTGGTCGGCCAGGCTCAAAAACAGTATGTCGATGCCCGCCTCACCGCAATCGCGGAAGTAGCGGTAGATAGCCCGCTGGGTGGGCAGTCCTTGCTGGCTCATCTGCCCCGGCCGCATGTGATAGTTTATCACAATCTCGACCAGCTTTGCCTCTTTGCCGCTGAAGCGCAGCCGTGACAATATATCGGCCGCTACCGCCGCCCCCAGCTTGGCGTGCCCCAGGAAATGCGTCCGGCCGTCCTCGCCGACGGCTTTGGTCTCGGGCTTGGAGATATCGTGGAGCAGGGCAGCCAGTTTGAGCAACGCCCTTCGACTGCTGCCGCCGCTGACCTCTCGGGCAAAATGCTTGGCCAGCCTATCCGACCAGGGGACGGCCGCCAGCACTGCGCCGCCGTATTCCCAGCTTCCCTGGCGGAGAATAAAGTCAAGGGCAATCACCGTTTGCAGGGAGTGGTCGAAGACGTTCCAGGCATGCTCTTTGGGCTGCTCGACGCCTTTTGCCTTGGCCAGCTCGGGGAAGAGGGCGGTGATTAATCCCAGCTCGTCGAGGTGGAAGAGAAATCTTTCGGGGTGGGGGACGGCCAGCAAGCGGACTAATTCTTCCCTTAGCCGCTCTCCAGCCACGTCGGCGATAAGATGGCTCTGGCTCTTGACCAGTGCCTCGGTCTTATCATCCAGGCTGAAGCCGAGCTCCGCCGCCAGCCGCGCCGCCCGCAGCAGGCGGACGGCGTCATCCTCAAAGACGGTCTCAGCGACAGCCCGTATCACTTTGTTTTTGAGGTCGCTCAAGCCGTCGAAGGGGTCGATAAGGGTTGCATCTTCTCCGCCGACCTCGGCCAGGTCACAGGCGATGGCGTCTATGGTGAAGTCGCGCCGACTTAAATCTTTTTCGATGCTGTCATCGAAGCTGCTAAAATCGAGCTGCCACCGCCCCCCCGACGGCGCTTTCTTATCGGCTATCATCACCCGACAGAGGCGGTTATGCTTATCCAGTGGGACGAATTTCCCCCCCAGGGCATCGGCTATCTTGGGGGCTATTTCTAAAGCATCGGCGGCCAGGGCGATATCGATATCAGCGGTGGCTCTCTTGAGCATGGCGTCGCGGATAAAGCCGCCGACGAGGTAGGCTTTAACATGCCCGCTTAAAAAGTCGCCTACTGCGGTTAGTATTGATAAAGCTCCAGGCTCAACAGATAGCTTCATCTTCTCCATCCCGTAATGCTCTAAAGCTAAACTATACTACCAGTCGGCTAAAGTTACAAGGGAAAAAATAAAGCAAAAAGCCCACCGCCGCTATTTTCAGGCAGGCATCAGCGTCGGACTGCCTTGGTTAGCGGTGATATTGCCCTGCGTTGCGGCTTTAAGAGCTTTCCTTGGCCGTGCTCAGGGCAAGACTTTTTAAGATAGTGAGAATGCCGATGACAGCGCGCTGCACCTCAATCGGCTCCTGGGCTAGTATCCGGGCTACGTAGGGGTCAAGCTCGCCGCCGCCGTAGCGGGGGTGGCTCTCGGCTACGCCCGGGGAGGTGGGAGTCAGGTAGCCGGCCAGGGTGAACAGCTCGTTCTCCTCAAAACCTAAAGGTTCGGCGATTTTGCGCAGGATGGAACCGGAAGGGTAGCGCTCGCCTCTTTCGATGCGACCCAGGTGTGAGGAGGATACGCCGGACATGGCGCTAAGCTGGCTCAGTGTCAGCCGCTGGATGACTCTCGCCTGTCTGATTATTTCGCCCAGATTGGTGCTTCGGCTCTGGTCCATATTAGCCGAATTATAATTCGCCAAATGGCAAATGTCAACTTTTGTAAGCGGGAAATAATCTGCCATTTGAACAAATACCCCTTGACACTGGGCGTTCTTAAGGCTATAATGTCGCCAATTGGCATAGGAGGCTGAACCATGCTGCTGAAGACAAGGGTTTTTGACCTATGCCCGGAGAGATATAAGAACCTTTCCGAACTGGCTGAGGCTATGGAAATATCGGTGAGCCAGGTTTACCGAGTGCAGGAGGGCAAGCGTAGCATCAACCGGAAGTTCATCATCGGCGCTATCAAAGCCTTTCCTGGTCTCTCCTTTGACGACCTTTTCTATTTTGTCTCCGAAGTGCCAGTTGGCAAGGATTCCCGCACCGCCGTTGTGGAGAGCCATCATTTTTAGCTTTGATAAGAAGTCTTGATTAGAGTTGAGGGGCCTCGTCCTCTATCTTGTGCAGCTTTTCCTGGCTTTCCAGGTGGTCTATATAGAGCATCCCGTTGAGGTGGTCAATCTCGTGCTCCAGCGCCTGAGCCAGCAGTTCGTTGGCTTTAATTCTTATTTCTTTGCCGCTGGCGTCCCGCCCCTTGGCCGTCACTGATTTAGCCCGCTTAATCTCGCCGTAATAGCCGGGCACGCTCAAACAGCCCTCGGTCACCGGGCGCTCGCCGCTGCGCTTAACTATCTCCGGGTTAATCAGGACGACGTTTTCGGCGCCGGGGATATCGATGACGATTACCCGCAGCGAGACGCCCACCTGCGGCGCGGCCAAGGCCGCCCGCCCCGGGTCGGCGCGCACCGTTTCCAGCATATCTTCAATCAGCTTCCGTATGGAGCCGTCAATAATCTTGACCCGCTTTGCCTTTTGCCGCAATACCGGGTCGGGCAGGGTGCGAATGGGTAAAATTGCCATCTTAAACCCCTTAGTTATATTAGCTAAACCAACCCCATCGGGTCAATGTCCACCGTCCAGCCCGGGGGAAGAGGCAGGGGAGATAAGAAACTGGAAAGCTCGCCGCCGCGGATGATAAGCTGCCAGCGGAAGCGGCCCCGCAACCGGTGGATAAAGGCAGGGGCGGGCCCGATAAGCTCAATGCCGGCTATGCCTTTGGCGGCTATCTCCTGGTCGAGGAAGCGCTTCATCCTTTCCGCCTCCCTTTGGCAGAGGGCGTCGTTGGTGTGGCTGTAGGTAAGGCCGGCCAGCTGACTGAAAGGCGGGTTGTGCAGCTGGCGCCGATAGTCGATCTCCTGCTCATAAAATGCGGCGTAGTCGTGTTCGGCGGCGGCAAGGATGGCGTAGTGCTCAGGGGCGTAGGTCTGGATGATAACCCTGCCCCCTTTTGTCCCCCGCCCGGCTCTCCCCGCCACCTGGGATAAAAGCTGAAAGGTCCTCTCCCCGCTGCGGAAGTCGGGCAGGTTGAGGGCGGTATCGGCGCTGACCACCCCCACCAATGTCACCAGCGGCAGATCCAGTCCCTTGGCCACCATCTGGGTGCCGATGAGGATATCGGCATCGTGAGCGCGGAACTTGGCTAAGATTTCGTCGTGAGAATAGCGGCCCCGGGTGACGTCGCTGTCCCAGCGCAGGAGTTTGGCCTGGGGGAAGCTATAGCCCACCTCCTGCTCCAGCCGCTGGGTGCCGATACCGAGAAACTTTATCCGCCGCCCCTTACATTGAGGGCAGCTTTCGGGGACCTTGATATTGTAGTTGCACTGGTGGCAGACCAGCCTGTCCTCGGTCAAATGATAGGAAAGGGGGACATCGCAGCGCCGGCACCTCATGACGAAGCCGCAGCTACGGCACTGGATAAAGCTGGCGGCTCCCCGCCGGTTCAAGAAGAGAATAACCTGCTCCTTATTAGCCACCGCCTGGCCTATTGCCTGGAAGAGGGAACGGCTGAAGAGGCTCTGGTTGCCCGCCTTGAGCTCCTCCCTCATGTCGACCACCTCAACCTGGGGCAAAGCCGAGCCATCAAACGGGGTAACCCGCTCCGGCAGTTTCAATAGTTGGTAGTCTCCCTTTTGGGTATGGTAAAAGCTCTCGACATCGGGGGTGGCGCTACCCAGAATAACGGTGGCGCCACAGAGCTCAGCCAGCTTTAAAGCCACATCGCGGGCGTGGTAGCGCGGCGATTTATCCTGTTGCTTGTAGGTCCACTCCTGCTCCTCGTCGATGACGATTAAGCCCAAATCGGGCTGGGGGGCGAAGATGGCGCTGCGCGAGCCGATGACCACGTCGAAATCGCCTTTATATATGCGCTGCCACTCGTCGAACTGCTCGCCTAAGGAAAGCTTGGAGTGGAGCACGGCCACCCGCTGGGGGAAGCGGGCGGCAAAGCGCTCTATGGTCTGGGGGGTGAGGGCGATTTCGGGCACCAAGACGATGCCCTTCTTGCCCAGCCTTACCGTTTCCGCCAGCGCCTGCAGATAAATCTCGGTCTTGCCGCTGCCGGTGACGCCGTGCAAAAGAAAGACCTTCGTCTTATCCTCAGCCAGGCTGGGCTTGGTGGCCTCAAGAGCGGTCTTCTGCGCCGGGGTCAGGGTGAGGGGTGGGGAGGGGACGATATCCTTATAGGAAATAGGCTCCCGCCTCACCTCCACCGCCTCGAATCTGGCTAAACCCTTTTTAACTAAAGCGTCGGCGGTCGCCTTAGTGCACCTTGTATTATCTCTGGCCTTCGCCCAGGGCACCGGTTCATTTTGCCGCAGAAGGTATGTTAGTAAAGAAGCTTGTTTGGGCGCTTTGCTTAAGCCGGCGGCTGCTTCTTTAGCTTCAGTTTGGCTAACCGCCAGACTCAGGTAGGGCACCATCTTGGGCTTTACCCTTATCTTCTCCAGCTCGTAGCTCTTAGCCGCCAGACCCCTGTTTAGGAGTTGACCAACGGTGCTCTGGGCCTTTTTCCTACCGAGAACCTTCTCCAGCTGCCCCAGGCTCAGTTTCCCCTTTTCCCGGATTAGCTCTAATGCTTGCCTCAGCTCATCGTTAAGCCTTGAGATATCAAAATCGCTGGGGGTGGGGCTGATAAAGGTGAGCGTCCGCCGCTCGAAACCGGGCGGCAGCATCAGAGCCACGGCATCGAAAAGGGGCGATAGATAATAATCGCTTATCCAGCGGGCTAGCTGCACTTGCTGTGGAGAAAGCAGGGGGCGGGGCTCGATGACCCCGGCAATCTCCCGTGTCTCCTCCACCTCGGGGTGAGGGCTTAGGCCCAGGACGATGCCCTGGAGCCGCTTTTCGCCGAAAGGGACCCATACCGCCTGCCCGACATCAATCTTCAGGTCGGGGGGTATGGCGTAGCTAAATGTCCGGCGCTGGGCTATCGGCGAGTTGACGCTAACCTCAG
>CAYNFV010000037.1:0-11373 GCA_964396645.1 uncultured Dehalococcoidales bacterium | reverse complement strand
CCGATTATATCAGCGAGGCGGTCGACCAGACGCGGGGCTGGTTCTACAGCCTGCACGCCATATCAACCCTGCTCTTTAACAAGAGTTGTTACCGAAACGTTATCTGTCTGGGGCACGTCCTCGACGCCAAGGGTGAGAAGATGAGCAAGGCCAAGGGTAATGTGGTTGAGCCCTGGGCGGTCATCAAAAAATACGGGGTAGATGCCCTGCGCTGGTATTTCTTCACCAGCACGGCGGCGGGCAACGTCTATCGCTTCGACGAAACTATGGTGGCTGAGGTGAGCCGCCGCTTCCTCTCCACGCTGTGGAACGTCTATTCCTTCTTCGTTACCTACGCCAATATCGATAAGTTCGTCCCCGAAAAGTCGCTATCGGAGACATCTGAATTGGATAAGTGGATTATCTCCGAGCTTAACCAGCTTACCGCCGATGTCGATAGCGGTTTGGAAAACTATAACCCCACCGAGGCGGGGCGAAGGATAGAGGCTTTCGTCGAGGATCTCTCTAACTGGTACGTGCGCCGCAGCCGTCGGCGCTTCTGGAAGAGCGAGAGCGACGCCGATAAGCTGGCGGCCTACAATACGCTCTATGAGTGCCTGGTAACTTTAGCCAAGCTGCTGGCGCCCTTTACTCCCTTTTTAGCCGAGGAGATGTACCAGAACCTTGTTGGCTCGGTATCGCCCGACGCCCCGGAGAGCGTGCATTTAGCCGATTTTCCGGTGGCTGATAAGACTAAGATTGACAAAAAGTTGGCGGACGATACCCACTTAGCCATGAAGATATCCAGCCTGGGCCGCGCCGCCAGGAGTGAGGCGGGCATCAAAGTCCGCCAGCCTTTAGCCAGGGTCATGGTCAAGGTGGGGACAAAACGGGAAAGGGAAGCGTTGGAGAGGTTAACGCCTCAGCTGCTGGAGGAGCTTAACGTAAAGGGGCTGGGGTTCGTCGAACAGATAGCCGAATTAGAGAAAAAGGGTTACGTGGTCATCTCGGAGGGCAGTCACTCGGTGGCTATCTCTAAAGAGATTCCGCCTGAGCTTGAGATGGAAGGGGTGGCCAGAGAGATAGTGCGGAGATTACAAACGATGCGCCGTTCAGCCGGCTTCGATATCGCCGACCACATCGTCACCTGTTACCAGGGGGACGACTATATCAAGCGGGTGATGGCCGACTTCGCCGACTACATCAAACAGGAAACGCTATCAAAGGAGCTTGTCGAGGGCGTCCCCGGAATGGGCGCTTTCACCGAAAGTCACAAATTAAGCGGCCACGATATAACGCTTGGGGTTAGGCGGCTGAATTAGGAGGGTGGGGGGCTTTCTATCAGCGTGGCGTAGGTGGTGTGCTGGGTGTCGCCCCGCCAGAAGACTATTTCCACTGTTTGACCGATTTCCTTGGAGTGAATCGCCTGGATTAGCCCCTCGGCGCTGGTTATGGCTTCACCGTCAAAGCTGGTGATGACATCGCCGGGCTCAAGTACGGCTTCATCGGCGGGGCTGCCCGCCGCTACCAGGGTAATGAGAGCGCCTTCATCCACCTCCAGCCCGTAGGTCATTATCGCGTACTCGTCGACGGTATAGAGCCCCACCCCCAGCCAGGGGCGCACCACATAGCCGTTCTGAATCAACTCCTCGATTATGGGCATGGCCGAGTCGCTGCTGATGGCGTAGCCCATGCCCTCAACGCCCACCTGGGAGACCTTGAGGCTGGTGATGCCGATTACCTCGCCGGCCAGGTTCACCAGGGGGCCGCCGCTGTTACCGGGGTTGATGGCGGCGTCGGTCTGGATGAGGTCGTCAAGCGTTTGCCCGGCCGAAACCGATAGGGAAACATTCTGGGCGCTGACGATGCCCTTGGTGGCGCTTATGCCCAGACCCAGCGAGTTGCCGATGGCTATCACCCAGTCACCCACCCTTAGTGCGCCGGAATCACCCACCTTAACCGCGGGCAGGTCACTGGCTTCGACCTTGACTATAGCCAGGTCGCTCAATGAGTCGGTGCTTATGCTCACAGCGGGGAAGGTCCTGCCGTCGGCTAAGGTTACGGTGACGCTATCCGCTCCCTCCACCACGTGGTTGTTGGTCACGATAATTCCATCCTCATCTATAATCCACCCCGAGCCCGCTGCCCGCTGTTCGTAGGGGCGGTTGAAGACATCATAGCTGACGTACTCGGTGTTTATGGCCACCACCGAGAGCTTGACCAAAGTTACCACATCGGCGATAGAGGGCAACGCTGAGGCTTCGTCACCGCCGGAGTCAATGAGGTCGGTTGTGTCGGGTGCTGCAGAGTCAGGGGGCAGTGAGCCATCGGTGTCGATTGCCTCGCAGCTGCTTACCAGAATAGTCAGGATTATAACGAAGGCGATTAGAATGTGGCTTATCTTTAGCGCTTTCATAGCTAGTCCTCTCCACTTCGGCTTTATCTATAATAACGTACGATACAAAGCATAGTTAGTGGTCCCTGCTAGTTTTTATAAGATTCCCGTAATATTGATTTTAGCATTTCGGGCAGGTTAGGGCAAAGTGAGTTTTGTCACCAGTTCTGTCAGCTTTGCAAAGAGGGCAAAATCTGCTATAGTTTACCCCAGTCCTATAAAAGGGGTGAGTCTCGGTGACCGGACAGGTAGCTAAAGCCAGAAATAAGGGCAGGACGGTGCTGACCGAGGTTGAGTCCAAGCAGCTCCTCGGGCAGGCAGGCATCGACGTCGTCGAGACGCAGCTGGCCACCTCCAAGGATGAAGCCGTCTCCATAAGCGAGAAGCTGGGCTTCCCGGTGGTATTGAAGATAGCCTCGCCCGACATTATTCATAAGAGCGAAGCCGGTGGGGTTAAGCTGGGGCTGGAGGATGCCAAAGCTGTAGGGCAAGCCTATGATGACATTATGGCCGCGGCTAGGCAGAAATACCCCAAGGCCAAGATTCAGGGGGTGGCGGTGCAAAAGATGGCGCGCCCCGGCGTTGAGGTGATTATCGGCATGTCCCAGGACGACCAGTTCGGGCCTGTGCTTATGTTCGGGCTGGGCGGAATCATGGTGGAGGTGCTTAAGGACGTATCCTTCCGACTTGTCCCTTTGACTAAGAGGGATGCCGCCGAGATGGTCAGGGAAATAAAGGGCTATCCCCTGCTTGAAGGCTATCGGGGAGGGGAGGCGGTGAAAATATCTTACCTGGAGAATTTGCTGCTCAAGGTGTCTGATTTTGTCAAGGAAAATCCTGAGGTCAGGGAGCTTGACCTCAACCCCATTTTCGCCTACAGCGATGGTGCTTTAGCCGTAGACGCCAGAGTGATATTAGACCAAAAATGAACCTGAAACAGATGTTGGAGCGGGCGGCGGAGCGCTACGCGGGCAAGACGGTAATCGTCATGGGCGGGCGCCGGCTGTCCTACGCCGAGCTGGACGAAGCCTCAAATAAAGTCGCCAACACCCTGGTGGGGATGGGGGTGGGGAGGGGCGATAGGGTTGCCCTGCTGCTGACCAACAGCCCCGAGTTCGTTGCCATTTACTTCGGGGTGGTTAAAATCGGGGCTATCGCCGTCCTGCTCGACCCCAAGTATAAGCTCACCGAGCTGCTTTCCCTCGGCGACGATTCTAAGCCTAAAGTGCTGGTAACGGAAAGCCCCTGCCTGGAGCAGCTGATGCCCGTTCTGGACAGGTTCAAGTCCGTAGAGAAGGTCATCGACCTCAGTCCTGAACCTAAAGGAAAGTTCCTCAGCTACGAAAAGATTATGGCCGATGGTTCTTCCTCAGCGATTGGTAGCGAGCCCGCGCCCGAGGATATCGCCCACATCGCCTATAGCTCGGGCCCTTCTTTCCATCCCCAGGGGGTGGTTATGTCCCACCAGGCGCTGGTCAAAGAGGCGGCCATATCGGGCGACAGCTTTGAACAGACAGATAAAGACATCATGGTGCTGTTCGCCCTGCCGATGCACCATGCCTTCGGGCTGGTGGTAATCATGATGACGGCCATTACCAAGGGAAGCACGGTGGTGATGCTGTCGGGGCTATCTATCGAGAGCCTATTCGAGCTTATCGAAGAGGAAAAGGCAACCATGTTTATGGGGGTGCCCTTCGTTCATGGGCTGATAGTGGATGCCATCGAAGCCGGGGGGATAAAGCACGACCTAAGCTCGCTCCGTCTCTGGGGCACGGCCGGAGCCGCCATGCCGGCCAAAACCGCCCAGAAGGTGAAGGAGTATATCGGCCTGACCCCGGTCAACTTCTGGGGGATGACCGAATCGGCGGCGCACGTTAGCTGCACTGCGCTCGACGGGCGGGGGGCGACGGACTCGGTGGGCAGGGTACTACCCGGCTGGGAGCTGCGCATAGTTGATGACGAGGGCCGTGAGCTGCAAACGGGCGAGACGGGCGAGATAATAGTCCGGGGGCCCATAATGAAAGAGTACTATAATAACTCCCCGGCGACGGCCCAGGTGATTAAAGACGGCTGGCTCTACACCGGTGATATCGGCTGGATTGATGAGTCGGGCTGGCTCTTTCTGGCGGCGGGCCGCAAGAAGGATATGATTATCAGCAAGGGGCAGAATATCTGCCCCAGCGATATTGAGGAGATAATCAGCCGTCACCCCAAGGTGGCTGAGGTGGCGGTGGTGGGCATCGCCGACGAGGTAAGGGGCGAGACGCTGCGGGCGGTTATCAAACTAAAGGCGGGCCAGAAAGCCACCGAGGCGGAGATAAAGAAGTTCTGCCTGGAACACCTGGCTAACTATAAGGTGCCCAAGGAGGTTATCTTTACCGGGTCCTTGCCTAAAGCTCCCGACGGCAGGGTTGCCAAGGAAAAGCTGAGATGAAGCGAAGAGTGGTCGTCACTGGAATGGGCATGGTGACCCCGCTGGGGGTGGGGACGGAGACAAGCTGGCGGGCTCTTTGCCGGGGGGAGTCGGGGGTGGGGCCAGTCACCCATTTCGATGCCAGCCAGTTCCGCACCCGGATTGCCGGCGAGGTCAGGGATTTTAACCCTCATGACTTTATCGACCGCAAGCTGGTGAGGCGCGGCGACCGCTTTATCCACTTTGCCCTGGCGGCGGCCAGGATGGCGCTGGAGGATTCAAAGCTCAAGATAACCTCGGCCAACGACGAACGGGTGGGGGTTTCGGTGGGGACGGCGATGGGGGGCATAGAGAGCATTGAGAAGAACCATGAGCTTTTGATTAAGGGTAAGCGTCAGCAGATTTCCCCCTTCTTTGTCCCCAGTTTCCTGGGCAATATGGCTACGGGGCAGGTCGCTATCACCTTCGGGGCTAAGGGAGCCAATATGTGCACGGTGACCGCCTGCGCCTCAGGGACGCATGCTATCGGCGACGCCGCCGTTATTATCCAGCGCGGCGAGGTCGATGCCATGATTGCCGGCGGCACCGAGGCGGCTATCAGGCCGCTGGTCTTTGCCGGCTTGGACCCCTTAAAGGTGATGTCCGCCCGCAACGATGAACCGGAAAAAGCCAGCCGTCCCTTCGATAAGGAGCGCGACGGCTTTATTATCAGCGAGGGGGCGGGGATAGTCATAGTGGAGGAGCTTGAGTCCGCCCAAAAGCGGGGGACTAAAATATACGGTGAGGTGCTGGGCTACGGCCTGAACAGCGACGCCTATCATATCACCGCCCCTGACCCCGAAGGCTTGGGTGCCGCCAGCTGCATGAGGCTGGCTTTAGAAGATGCCGGCATCTCCCCCGACCAGGTTGACTATATCAACGCCCACGGCACCTCAACGAAGCTCAACGACCTCTCCGAGACCAGGGCCATAAAGAAGGTCTTCGGCGAGCGCGTCCACAGGATACCAATTAGCGCCAATAAATCGATGATGGGGCACATGTGGGCGGGGGCGGGGGTAACCGAGGCGATAGCCTGCCTGCTCACCATCAACGAGGGCATTATACCCCCCACCATCAACTACGAGACGCCCGACCCCGAGTGCGACCTCGACTATGTGCCCAATGAAGCCAGGAGGGGCGAGGTCAACATCGTCCTCTCCAATTCTTTCGGCTTCGGCAGCACCAACGGCTGCCTGATTCTGGGGAAGTTCTCTCCTTGAACTCCGTCTTCCTCGTAGTCAGCTATTGCCAAGAAAGATGATGTATGCTATATTTATATACCTAGAATTACTATGTATATAATAACTGGCTATTTTATCCTTAATCCCTTCTATTGTTTTTAGACATATTGCAAAGCGGACTACTGTGTATTATTATAATGCATAGGGTTACTAGGTGTTTAAGAACGAGGTGAACCAAATGGCACAGAGACGCGAGCTAATCAAGGGCAGTTTTGATTCTCTAATTCTTTGTTTACTGGAGCAGCAATCGATGTACGGCTACCAGATAATAAAGGAGCTGGAGAGCCGGAGCGAAGGCTATTTTCGCTTTAAGGAGGGTACTCTCTACCCGGCTCTGCACCGCCTGGAGCAAACAGGTTTAATCCAGGGCAAGTGGCAGATGCTGCCCAACGGACGGCAGCGAAGATATTATCATATCACGGAAAAGGGGCTTCGCGGTCTGGAAGCCAAGCGGAGCCAGTGGCTGGACTTTCTGGCGGCGATGAACCTGATTATTCAGCCCGAGTCTGACTGATATGAGGTTATAAAATGGTAACGGTTCTGAGTCACTATCTGGAAATGGTGAGGGAGAACCTGAATCTTGACCTCTCCACGGAGCGGGAGGTCATTCAGGAGCTTGAGACGCATATTGAGGATGAGGTCCGGGAGTTGAAGGATGCCGGGCTGTCGGATGAAGAGGCGACCGAGACCTGTTTGACGCTTATGGGCTCGGCCAAGACGCTCGCCCACCAGATATACGAGAGCCACAGTCAGGGCAGCTGGACTCAGGCGCTCTTTGCCGCCATGCCCCACCTGCTTTTCGGGCTCCTCTTTGCTCTCAGCTGGTGGCAGGGCATTATCGGGCTTTTGGCCATGCTGGTGGCGGTCTTGAGCGTGGTGGTCTACGGGTGGTGGCGGGGCAAGCCCTCCTGGCTTTTCTCCTGGCTGGGTTATTCACTGCTGCCGGTGGTCTTCGCCGGGCTGCTCCTGCTATATCTGCCGCCGGGGTGGGACTGGATTGCCATCCTAATCTACATCCCCACGTCATTGTGGCTGGTCTGCTCCTTCACGCTGAAGAAGATGAAACGGGACTGGATATACAGCTCGCTTATGTTGCTGCCGCTACCGATTATCATCGGCTGGTTCCTGGCGGTGGAGCCGGTGGACGGGATGTCCGCCGGCTGGCTGCAACGCCTCCAGGGATTTGCCCCCTGGATAGGGTTAACCTTTCTCTCACTGGGGGTGGCCGTCACCACCTTTATCCGCTTGAGAAAACGCTGGCTGAGGATATCGGCCCTGGTAATAACGGGGCTGATAACTCTGACCATGATTGCCTATTATACCGAGGGCAAGCTCAGCGTACCCGCCTTTTTAGCTCTAATCGTGGTGATGCTGATTCTACTGTTAAGCCCGGCTTTAGTGGAGCGAACGCTGAAGCATAGCGGTTGAAATTTTCCGGGGCGCTTAGCCGTATTTTTTGTCATTGTAGAAGGAGGTGTCCGACCATGTCTGGAGTCAGGGTAGTTGCCGATAGCGCGGTCTGTTTGCCCAAAGAGCTGATAGAGAAGTACAACATCGAGCTGGTGCCGGAGACCATCATCTTTGGTACCACCATCTATCGTGACGGCGTTGACCTTGTACCCAGTGAATTCTACGTCAAGTTGGGGCAGGCCAAGGAACTGCCAACGACATCGGCTCCCTCCCCTCAGGATTTTATCGATGCCTTCCAGAAGGTGGGTAAAGACGCCGATTCTATTGCCTGCATCCTGGTAACTGCGGGGTTCAGCCATATGGGTTTGCAGGCGGCGATGACCGCCCGCGAGAGCGTTCCCGAGCCGCCGATAGAAATTATGGACTCGCGGACGGCGTTGGGGGCTTATGGTTTTATCGTCCTGGCGGCGGCCAAGGCGGCCGCTGCGGGCAAGTCGCTGCCCGAGGTGCTCCAGGCCGCCAAGGATGTGCAGAAGCGGGTTACCTTGATAGCTACATTGAATACGATTAAGTATCTGGCAAAAGGAGGGCGCATCGGTAAAGCCGCCCACTGGGCCGGGACCCTGCTCAGCATTAAACCCATCATAGAAGTACCTCCTTCCACCGGCGTTTTGGAACCGGTGGAGCGAGTCAGAACCAGACGGAAGGCGCTGCAGCGATTGCTGGAGATTATGCAGGAGAGGGTCGGCGAAGGACAGCGGGTACACGCGAGTATAGAACAGGCCAATGTGCCCGAGGAAGCCGAAAATCTTAAGTCCCAGATATCATCGCTATTCGATTGTACTGAGGTTTATATAAATGATTTCGCCCCCGTGGCCGGGGTTCACTGCGGGCCCGGGGTAATTGGGATTTCCTTTTATAGCGAAGACTGAGGAGACGTTTTCTCTATGGCGCAAAAGGTAGCCGTCATCACTGACAGCGTAGCCTGCCTTACTAAGGAGCTGGTGGAGCAGTACGGCATCAGGATTGCCCCCATCAGCCTATACTTCGGGGAAAAGACCTACCGGGACTGGGTGGATATAACCCCCGATGAAGCCTACGAGCTATTCCTGAAAGACCCCGATGCCTTTAAGACCTCGGGGAGCAATCCCACGGAGTGGATGGAAGCCTGCCGCGAGGCGAGCCGCGAAACCGATAGCATTGTCTGCGTCACCCTTTCCTCCAAGCTGAGCGTGGTCTATGACAGCGTCCTGGATGTTAAAAAGCGCCTCAAGAATGAAATCCCCGGGCTTTCCATAGAGGTGGTGGACTCGCAGACGGTAACGGCTACCGAGGGCTTTGTCGCCCTAGCAGCGGCGCGGGCGGCGGAAAAGGGTAAATCGCTGCCCGAGGTGGTTGAAGCCGCCGAGGAGGTGAAGGGGAAGGTTTCTTTGGTGGCCTTTTTGGATACCATCCGTCACGTTTACCGCACCGGGCGCATGCCCAAGCTAGCCGCTCTGGCTGGCTCGGTGCTCAGCATCAGGCCGATACTCACCGTTAAAGGGGGGGTGGTCCGTTTTATGGGTGTGGTGCGGAGCCGCGAGCGGGGCATAAAGCGGATGCTGAGGAAGATGAGGGAGAAGGTGGGGCAAAACCCGGTCCACGTGGCGGTGATGCACGCCTTTGCCCAGGAAGAGGGCGAGAGGCTGAAGGAGCGGGTTGCCGCCGAGTTTAACTGTGTTGAGCTCTGGCTGACCGGCTTCAGCCCGGTGATGGGCTACGCCACCGGCACCGGAACGCTGGGGCTGGCCTTTTATGAGGATTAGTAATGGTTAGCGGAATAATCGCCGTGGTGCTGGGCTACTTGCTCGGCTCCATACCCTCGGCCTATCTGGCTACCCGCGTGGCGAAGGGCAAGGATATCCGCCGACTGGGTGGTGGGAATGTAGGTGGACTGAACGTCTTTCGCGAGGTGGGGCTGGGGGCGGCGGCGGCCACGGCTTTTGGTGATTTAGCCAAGGGGGCAGCCGCGGTAGCTATTGCCCAGTGGCTACTGGATGTTTCCCCGCCCTTGGTGCTGGCTACGGCGGTGGCAGCGGTGGTGGGGCACAACTGGATGCTCTTCCTCGGGTTCAAGGGTGGCAAGGGTATGGGCGCCGCCATCGGCGGGCTCTTCATTCTATTGCCTCTTTACGGCTTTCCGCTGGGGTTTGCCTTCTTCTTCGGCGTAATGCTATTAACCTTCGCCATCACCCGTAATGTAGCCCTGTCCATGGGAGCCTCGCTTTTATCGTTGCCCTTTATCGGCTGGCTGGGGGTGAAAACGCCACCGACGGGTTACAGCCAGCTGGAGTTTATCATCTATATCATCGTCCTCGGCTTGGTGATACTGGTCAAGTTTATCCCCACCGCCCGAATTTCCCTGGCCAGGGCTAAGACGTTCAAGAACTTTATCTTTGACCGCAGGCAGGTGAATGAGAGCTAAAACGTTAGAGGTGCCTAGTCCGTGAAGTGGTGGCTGAAGGTCATACTGAGCATCGTCTTTGCGGTCATCGCCGCCTTTCTGGGGGTTTCGGTCTACCTGGGGCACTCGATGACGGCCGTGGAAAGGTTGCCCATTACCGAGACCCCGGCTCTCTGCGGTCTTGACTATGAAGAGATTAGTTTTCCCAGCCGTATTGACGAGCTGACGCTATACGGCTGGTATCTGCCCGCCGATGGCGGCGACGAAATCATCATCATGGTGCACGGCGCCGAGCAGCACCGCGCCGACCCCGACGTCAAAATGGTGGATATCGCCTGCGGATTGGTGGAGCACGGTTACAACGTCGTCATGTTCGATACGCGGAGGCACGGCGAGTCCGAGGGGGACAGAATGTCGGCGGGCTATTACGAGGTCAGGGACCTGGGCGGCGCCGTCGACTATGTGGTGGGGTTGGGCTTTGATGACATCGGGGTGCTCGGCTTTTCCATGGGAGGGGCCACCGCTATTATGACCGCCGCTGACTGTGAGGATATCGACGTCATCGTCGCCGACAGCGCTTATGCCGACCTGAACGATATGCTGGAACCCCAGTTTGCCGAGCGCACCAGCTTCCCCACCTTTTTCCTTCGTCCCCTGCTCTTTATGGTCAAGATGATGTACGGCATTGACTTTACCGCCATCAAGCCGGTCGAGGTGGTGGGCGATATCGCCCCCCGCCCCATCCTCTTTATCCAGGGCGAGCTTGATGACACCGTGCCCGTGGCGCACGCCTACAGCCTGCTGGAAGCCTCAGATAACCCCTTAAACCAGCTCTGGGTGCTTCCCGATGTCGGTCACGTGGAGGCTTACGTCACCTATCCCGAGGAGTATATGAGCCGGGTGACCGCTTTCTTCGACGACGCTTTAAGGTGATTCCCTCGATTTTTGCCCCATTATGTCTAGCCAAAACAGGCTAAACCTTCTATAATGTGGTTGTGGCTAGTCAGCTTGTTTCTGACCTGCAGCGGCTGACTGATGGGCTGGGGGAACTCCCCGAGCCGATGGTCAAGCCGACTTTTGTCGTCGTCAGCGGCCTGCCGGGAACGGGGAAGTCCTACTTCTGCGCCAAACTGGCCGAGAGGCTGCCCTTCGTTATCCTGGAGAGCGACGCCCTGCGCAAGACGCTTTTCTCGCCGCTGAGCTATAGCCCTGAGGAGAGCGCCCGCCTCTTTCGAGCGCTGCACCTCCTCATCGAAAGGCTGCTTAAAAAGGGCATTCCCCTCATCCTCGACGCCACCAACCTTTCGGAGCGTCAGCGGGAGCGCCTTTACAATATCGCCGACCACCTCGACGCCCGGCTGATACTGGTGCGGGTGGAAGCGCCGCCGGAGCTGGTCTACCAGCGTCTCAAAGCCAGGAAAAACGGCGGCAGTTCCACCGGCAACTCGGACGC
>CAYNFV010000036.1:0-11426 GCA_964396645.1 uncultured Dehalococcoidales bacterium | reverse complement strand
GCCTTGCGGCACATGATCCTAAATCATGCTCGTCTGCCAATTCCGACACTTCCCCATATGAAAGTCAGTTAATAGTTTAGCATATTGCTTAACACTATTGTAGTTTCTTGACACCTGTTGGCAAATAAGAATATCATCATACTAATGAGGTGAAAGATATGGGGAAGAAGTTGGCCAAAAACAAAAAATGGAAGGAGCTGTCCAAGAGCGGGAAGGCTTTGGCTATAGTCATAGCCGCCGTGGTAGTCCTGCTACTCGTTTTCTCTTTCGTGCCTATTATGCGGGTCTCTTACCAGGTTGAAGAAAGCTATCAGGCTACGGAGACCTACTATGTCCAGGAAATCCATACTGTGGAGGGACCTCATACTGTTCTTGAGCCCTATACCGCCATCGAAGCCTATTGTGAAGAGGAGCCCTGCGAGAAATATATCCCCATTGACTATTCCGTAATTAGTGGACAGGGTTACAACTATATTGAGTCTGACGGCAGCCTGGCCTGCAGCGTTGAGTTGGATATCCAGAACACAGACGAAGTGGGCGGCGTTTTTACCGTGGAGTTCCTGATAACTTTACGTGGCAACCTGACCACCACCATATACGGGTCGAAAAATATAGAAGCCGGTATGACGGGAAAGGTCATAGCCTATTATTTTGGGAAACCTTTGGAGACCCTGTATTCCTTCAGCTATTCCGTTACGGCTCCCCAGAAGCTCAATCCGACATATAGAGAAGAAGAGGTTACCAGATATCGAGAGGTAATAGAGTACGGCGAGTTCACCGAGTACGAATATGTCCCCGTAGAGCTGACGGTCGTAAAGACGAGAACGGTAACGAGCTATAAAAGGGTTTCCATGCTGAACTATTTATTAGACTACTAGACTTTTTATAGCTCCACCACCCCCCGGTCGGTGAGCCTGATTTCGGGTATTACCGGCAGCGCCAGAAAGGATAGCGTGGCGAAGGGCGAAGGCAGCCTGGCCCCCATTTCGGCGGCGGTTTTCTCCAATTTCTCCAGCTTGCTCACCACATTCTCCAGCGGCTCGTCGGAGAGCAGCCCGGCCACGGGCAGAGCTAAACTGGCTATAACCTTACCGCCCCCCACCGCCACCAGCCCGCCGTGCAACCGTTCAATCTCTTTTATGGCAATAAATATATCTTCGTCATTGGTGCCGACGGCGATGATATTGTGAGAATCGTGGGCGATGGAGGAAGCCAGCGCCCCCCGCTTTAAGCCGAAGCCCTTTACCAGCCCCACCCCGATATTCCCCGTGGCCTTGTGCCTCTCCACCACCGCCAGCTTCAGGATGTCCTTTTCTATGTTGGGGATAGAGCTTATTTTCTCCAATCGCTTTTTGGTGATTATCTGCCCGGGGACGACCTCGATGATAGGCTCGGCTTTCCCCGAAGGCTTTAGCCTTAATCTTTCAATACCAAAAGGCTTGATGTTGACGCTGTCGGACAGGCTTTTGTCGGCGGCCTGGGGTGCTGAAAATAGTGGCTTGCCTTCTTTTGCCACCATTTTCCCCTTAAAAAACACCATGTCAATCTCTAGTTTTTTCAGGTCGCCGAGCACAATGAGGTCGGCGAAATAGCCGGGGGCGATGCCCCCCAGCCCCTCCCGGCGGAAATAGCCCGCCGTATTGATGGTGGCTAGCTGGATGGCGCGCACCGGGTCGAGCCCCAGTCGTATTGCTTTGCGCACCACGGCGTCGATGTCGCCGTCTTTAAGCAGGTCGGCGGCGGTGCGGTCGTCAACGACGAACATACACCGTTGCCAGGTTTTATCATTTACCAGGGGCAGCAGCGCCTCCAGGTTCTTCTCCGAGGAGCCTTCCCTGAGCATGATATACATGCCCTTCTCCAGCTTCTCTTTGGCCTCTTCAAGCGAAACGCACTCATGGTCGGAATGGATACCGGCGGCGATATAGGCACTAAGCTCCTTGCCGCTCAAGCCCGGGGCATGCCCGTCAATTATCTTGCCCTGGGCGTATTCGATTTTCTTTAACACCGCCTCGTCGCCGCTAATGACCCCGGGGAAGTTCATTACCTCCCCCAGCCCCAGGCACTCCGGCCAGTTCAGGATCTGCTTAATCTCCTCGGGACCGAGCGTTGCCCCTGAGCTCTCAAGATTAGTCGCCGGCACGCAGGAGGGCGCCATCAAAAAAAGGTTAAAGGGTAGGCGGCGGGCGCGCTCCAGAATATATTTTATCCCGGCCACCCCGCCCACGTTGGCAATCTCGTGGAGGTCGGTAATCAATGTTGTGGTGCCGTGAGGCACCACGGCGCGGGCGTACTGCCCGATATCCAACATGGAGCTTTCGGGGTGAATGTGCCCGTTGATAAGACCGGGGGTAATGTGCCTCCCCCCCACGTCCACCACCTCTTTGGCCTGATAGTCGCCAATGCCGGCAATCCTATCGCCGTAGAGGGCGATGTTGCTCTCTTCAATCTTACCGGTAAAGACGTTGACAATTCTGGCGTTGGCTAAAAGCAGGTCGGCGGGCAGCTCGCCTTTAGCCACCGAGATTAGCTTGGCCGCCATCATTCCTCGTCCTCTATGGTGCATATGTCGGGCAGGTAGCGGAACTTTTCGTCCCAGTCGATGCCGTAGCCGACGATAAACTTGTCGGGGACGGTCATACCCAGATAGTCGATATCAATCTTGACCTGTGTCCGCGAGGGCTTGTCGGTAAGCGAGCAGAGCTTCAGCGAGGCGGGCTGCTTCTTTTTTAGATGCTTTAAGAGAAAGTCGGCGGTGAGGCCGGTGTCGATAATATCCTCGACGACCAGCACGTGCCGCCCCTTAATATCGCCCTTGATGTCCTTGACCACCTTGATTTTGCCGGCGCTCTCCCTGTCGTGGCCGTAGCTGGAGAGCTGGGCGAACTCTATCTGTAAGGGGAAGTTCAGCTGGCGTACTAGGTCGGCTAAAAAGACGAAAGAGCCCTTTAGGACGCCTATCAATACGGGGTTTTTATCAAGGTAGTCCCGCCTGATTTCATCCGCCAGGCGCTTGACAGTGGCGGCTATCTCCTCGACGGTGAAGAGAACGCTGAGTTTAACCTCGGAATCCATGGCTACAGGGGATTATAGCTTTTAGTTTTAGTCCTGTCTATGGTGGTCTGTTAGCCTTTACCCTGGGCATAACCACGATGTGGGGTGTCCCCGTCAGCGGGTGCACTTCAACTCTAACTGAGGCGGCAAAGACCTGGCTGATTCCCGTCTCGGTCAAAACCTCCTGCGGCGTGCCATCGGCCCAGACCCTCCCCTCTTTGAGCAGGACTAATCTGTCGAAGTAGAGCGCCGCTAGGTTCAGGTCGTGCATGGCGGCAATAACGGTCAGCCCCCGCTCCATATTAAGCCCCCGCACCAGCTCCACTATCTCCATCTGGTGGGCGATGTCCAGGTGCACGGTAGGCTCGTCTAACAAAAGCAGCCTGGGCTGCTGCGCCAGCGCCATAGCTAAAATCACCTTCTGCCTCTCCCCGCCGCTGAGCTCGTCGAAGCGGCGCTCGGCCAGCTCATCGATGCCCACCAGCTCTAGAGAATTATCGACCACCTGGCGGTCGTCTTCGCTCTCATCGGCCAGGGCTCTGAAGAAAGGAGTCCGCCCCAGCATGACCACCTCGCTGGCGGTAAAGGCGAAGGGTATGTGGAACTGCTGCGGCACCACAGCCACGTTGCTGGCGATGAACCTTCGGCTCAGGTTTGTTATGCTGTTTCCGTCGAGCCTGATTTCACCGCGTTTGGGCTTTAAGATGCCGCTGGCCAGCTTAATCAGCGTGGTCTTGCCCGAGCCGTTGGGCCCCAAAAGCCCCACCATCTCCCCCGCCTTGACGGAAAGGTTGATATCCTCCAAGACCAGCCCGTCGAAGTAGGAAAAGTCAACCCCGTTAATCTCCAGTCCAATCATCAGAAAGCGTACTCCTTCCTGGTGCGCCGCAGCAGGTAGAGGAAGAAGGGCGCACCGACAATGGCCGTAATCACCCCCACCGGAATCTCGGCCGGGGCCATGATGGTGCGGGCTAAGAGGTCGGCGATGATAACAAAGGCACCCCCGCCCAGCGCCGCCGCCGGCAGGAGCAGGCGGTGGTCGGGACCCAGGCTTAGGCGCATGGCGTGGGGCACCACCAGCCCGACAAAGCCAATCAAGCCGCTGATGGAGACGGCGGCGGCGGTGAGTAATGAGCCTAATACCAGAATAATAACCTTGTCCCTCTCCACGTTCACCCCGACATAAGCCGCCCCCTCCTCCCCCAGCGACAGGGCGTTGAGGTGAAAGGAGAAAAAGCGGGCGAAGATAACTCCCCCGACAACCAGCGGGGCGATAACGGCCAGCTGCTCCCAGCCGGTAACCGAGATGTGCCCCAGCAAGTAGGAATAGACCGAGTGCAGGCTCAGGTTCAGGCGGTCGCTTATCGTTATCAGTAGCGCCATAATGGCCGCCATCAGCGCGCTGACCACCACCCCCGCCAGCAGCATGCTGATTATGGGCGTCTTGCCCCCAACCCGCGCCAGGTTATAGACCAGGAAGACCGTGCCCACGGCACCGATAAAGGCGGCTACCGGCACCAGCCCGAAGCCCAGGAAAGCCAGGCTTACGGGCAGGAGCATGGCGATGGTCGCCCCCAGGGCGGCTCCCGCCGAGGTGCCAATGATGTAAGGGTCGGCCATGGGGTTGCGTAAAAGCCCCTGGAAGAGCACCCCCGCCGTGGCCAGCGCCATGCCCACCAGCGCCCCGCCGATGACGCGGGGCAGCCTTATCTGGAAGATTATCGTTTCCTCGGCGGCCGCCCAGGTTGTAGGGAAGTCGAAGATGGCTGTCTTGTTGAGCACCATCTTGCCGATATCAGGTAGGGAGATAGACACGGCGCCGAAGGCGCTGGCTATGAACAGGGCAGCGATGAGGCAGACCCCCAGCAGCGATAGAACTAATACCTTGTTGCGGCGTTTCAATCTATAAACCTTTATTTGATAAAAAAATCCCCTCGTCTGCTGGACAAGGGGATTGCTCTCGGGTAATCTGCCCCCCTTTTCCGCGGAGGCGAATGGAACCGTGGGCTGGTGTTCTGACTTATGAGGCTTACCTCAATTACAGCAGGCGGGACTGTGGCGGATTCTCACCGCTCTTGCCTTCCATTTAAGCCCTCGCTCTCGCTCGGGCACCCCACTAGCTATTCAATTTTAATAGAGCATATCAAAACGGGTGGGCGAAGTCAAACCGCCAGCCTTTAGCTTCATTTGGGCTTGGTGCTGGCAGAGATTGTCTTGGTCAGCTGTCTGGTTATGTTCTGCACCTTAATCTGCGGCAGCAGGTCTTCCACGTCGGCGCGGCGGGCCAGCTCCGTGCCCGGGGTCAAAACGGCGGCCGTCCCCAGGGCTACCGCCAGCCGGCAGGCTCTGGTCAGCGGCTCTTCGCCGGCCAGCTTCAGGGCAAGCCCGGCGATGGTGCAATCGCCGGCGCCCACGGCGCTTTTTGCCTTTACCTCGGGCGGCACTGCCTTGAGCACCGTGTCCTTGGTGGCGGCGATAATGCCGTCCTTGCCCCGCGAGATAACGGCTATTTCAATGCCCATCTCGACGATGTCGCGGGCCGCCTTGATGATGGCGGCTTCGTCGGGCAGCTCCCTCTTCAGCAGCTCTTCCGCCTCCCGCACGTTGGGTTTAACCAGGTAGGGCTTGGCTTTTATCCCCTCGACCAGCCACTGGGTGTCGGCGTCTAAGATAGTCCTCACCCCGAAGCTTTTAGCCTCTATGGCTATGGAGTAATAGACATTGTTGGGGATGCCGGGTGGGGCGCTGCCCCCCACCACGATTAAATCGGGGCTGGGGCGGAGGCGCTGCATCTTCCGCTCGAACCGGGCGAACTCTCCCTTGGTTATGTAGGGACCGGGGGCATCGATTCTGGTCTGGTGGTTGGTCTTGCTGTCGGTGATGATAAAGTTGGTCCGGGTCTCCCCCTTGACGGGGGTAAAGCTAAAGGGCACCCCTTCCTCATCGAGGAATATTTCCACCGCCCGCCCCACCGTGCCGCCGATGAAGCCGTAGGCTATAGTCCTGCCCCCCATCTCGTGGATAGCCCGCGAGACATCTATACCCTTTCCCCCCGCGTAGCGGTGCAGCCGTGACCAGCGGTTGGGGCCGTCCACCACCAGCCCGTCCACGGTAAGGTGCTGGTCGAGGCTGGGGTTAAGGGTTATGGTGGAAATCAGAGAGTTGTTCATGTCAGTATTGCTGGTACCATCCTTCGCCGGTTTCGGCCAGCTCGTCGTGGGTGAGCCCCAGCTTCTTGTACCAGGGCACGGCGTGTTTAGCGGCTATCTCGGTCAGCTTGTTCAGCCTTTCCACCCCAACCGTCTTTAGTATCTTAGCCCTTTCTTTGGTATCATCTATGTTCATCGCCTCCTGCCAGATAGCCCGCCCGGCCAGAAAGCCCGAAGCTCCGCCCCGGCAGGCGATTTCCACCTGCTGGCAAAAGACCTCGAAGCTCACCCCCGCGCTCAGGACTACCCAGGGAACCGGCGACGCCTTATCCAGTTTCTGGCAGATGTCGAGAAGTTTAGCCTTGTCCTGGTTATAGCGCAGGTCGCTGGGAAACTCGGACTTGAGCAGGTCCACGGGCAGGGCGGTGATATGCTGGGTGGTCTTGGGCACCAGTTGCTCCTTGGCGGCGGCGTACTGTGCCGGGTTTTTTGTCTCCTCCCCCAGCGGGTAGCTCAAGGGCTCGATAACGAAGGGTATGTCGTATTTTTGGCATTCCTGTCCCACCGTCTCCACCAGGTCCATCAGCTTGTTGGCCAGCTCAATTAAATCGGGGCGGTAGTAAATGAGGAGCTTGACCGCCGAGGCGCCCATCCGCTTAATCTTCTCCACGCTCCACCCCTCCTCCAGCTCGCTCATGCGGAATTCCGCAGGACCCGCGTAGCCCGAGGCTTCCAGGCTGACCAGCAGCCCCGTGCTCTTGGGCAAAGCGCCGTGACCGATGCACTGCGCCGCGCCAAAGAGGGGGTCGAGCAGGACGGCGCTGGCGTGGGGGGCGAGGTGGGTGCAGAGCTCCAGCTTGCGCCGGGCCATTTCCTCGTAGCTGGTGCTACCTTCGACAACATGTCCTCCCTCCATTATGCGCATCATGGAGCGGCGGTGGTCCATGGCGCATATGTTAAAGACGCCGTCATTATTGGCCAGCTCCTGAAGGCCCCGCAGCTTGCCGATGGTCAGCTTCTTCATATCTGTCTGGCTATTATGAAGCAAAGAACAGCTTTAATCAAGACCTTTTCCAAAACTCCCCTGTCATTGCGAGCGGAGCGAAGCAATCTCTCCCCGAGGTCTTTCTCTCCCCCCAACCCCACTCTGTCAGCGAACGTCTTATTGTCCCACCCCGCCTTCGCCGAAGCGCCTGCCCGCCGCACAAGGCTTTGGTAGGCGGGGCTACGCGCAGGCAGGCCTGCCCACCCTACAGGGGTTAGACCCCTATTAGCCCCTTATTAGGGGTTTTTCCCCCACCCCGATTTTATCTATTCCCGCCCACCGCCCTTTTAAGGAATTAAGAGGGGCTACGCCCCTCTTACACACCCCAGAAGGGCGTTAGCCTGCGTATATTTTAGGGGGTCTAAAGGGGGCGAAGCCCCCTTGGAAAAGACATTTGTGGGTGGGCAGGTGTGGGTAAAAAGACCCGAGGGTGGGGCAGAGACCCTCAAATAAGGAGTTTAACTCATTTAAACAAGGTGGGGGGAAATGCAGGCGTTGTCTTTGCCACAAGCTGGGGTTATAATTGATTGACATATTATCGGGGTTATCGTTTGTACTGTCTCTATATTATCGGCAAACTAATTGTCGGGGCGTTCTTCAGGCTCTTTACCCGCTGGCGGGTCAAGGGCAGGGAAAACGTGCCCCGCAAGGGCGCGCTGCTGGTAGTGTCCAACCACCTCAATTTCAACGATCCGCCCCTGCTCGGCGTCAGCCTAGGCCGGCAGGTCGTCTTTATGGCCAAGGAAGAGCTCTTCCGTTTCCGCCCCCTGGCTTATTTTCTGAGCAGCCTGGGCGCCTTCCCGGTGCACCGGGGCCGGCTGGACAGGGAGGCGATACGCCGTTCGGAAAAGGCGCTGGCGGAGGGACGGGCGCTGGTGATGTTCCCCGAGGCAACCCGCAGCCCCAGGTCTCAACTCCAGCGGGCTTTCCCCGGCTCGGCGCTCATCGCCAGCCGCCAGGCTGTGCCCGTCCTGCCCGTGGGCATCTTCGGTACGGAAAGGCTGAAAGGGCTGTGGCTATTCCGCCGCCCCCGCATAACGGTCAATATTGGCAAAACCTTCTCACTGCCCAAGGCGGGCAGCAAGCTGACCAGAGAGGAGCTAACCGAAAACACCGAGCTCATTATGCGGCGCGTCGCCGAGCTTTTACCCCCCGAGTACCGCGGGGTCTATGGTGGGCAAAGTGAAGATTGAAAAGACCAAGGAGATTGGCTTTTGCTTCGGCGTCAAGCGCGCCGTCGATATTCTGGAGAAGGTCTGCGCTGAACGGGGTGGGGTGGAAACTTTAGGGGCGGTGGTGCACAACCAGCAGGTTTTGCAGAGGTTGGCTGGCATCGGCGTCAAGGTGGCCAAAGACATCAATGACATCAGAGGCAAGGCGGTGGCTATCAGCTCCCACGGCGTCGCCCCCGAAATAGAGGAGAAGATTAAGGCGCGTAAAATCGATATCGTTGATACCACCTGCCCCTTCGTTCACCGCCTCCAGACCGCCGCCCGCCGCCTATCTAAAGCCGGTTTCCTGGTAGTTATCTACGGCGATGCCGACCACACCGAGGTTAAGGGCGTCCTCGGCTGGGCGGAGGGTAAAGGGGTGGCTACCCTCGACGAAAAGACTATCATAGCGCTGGAGCCTCTACCCCGCCGCATCGGCGTCCTCTCCCAGACCACCCAGATACCCGCCGACTTCGTAAAATTCGTCAAAAAGCTCATCGACGGCGCCTTTAGCCGCGACTCCGAGCTGCGCGTTATCGATACCATCTGCCACGACCTCAGGAAACGGCAATCGCAGGCGCTGGAGCTGGCGGGAAGGGTCGACCTGATGCTGGTCATCGGGGGCAGGGGCAGCGCCAACACCAACCGCCTGGCCGAGCTCTGCTCGGCGGTTACCGAGACCCACCTGGTGGAGACAGCCAAAGACATCAAGCCGGAATGGTTTGAGGGAAAGGAGAATATAGGCGTAACCTCGGGCGCTTCCACCGCCGGGGCAACTATAGAAGAGGTCCTGGCCAGGCTGAAAGAGCTCTAGATTAAAGTCCCATCTCCTTAGCCACCACCTCGCGGTAGAATTTGGCGTCGCCAAAGGTTACCTCGGCTGCCTTGGCCCGCCGTGTGTAGTACTGCAAATCGTGGTCTATGGTCACGCCGATAGCCCCGTGAATCTGGTGGGCTAGAGCCATGACACGCTGGCAGGCTTCTCCCGCCCAGGCCTTGGCGATGGCGACCTCCTCCGTGCAGGGCAGCCCCTCGCTGAGCATCCAGGCGACCTTGTAGGCGGAGAGCCGCGTGCCTTCGACGTCGATGGCCATGTCGGCGCAATAATGCTGGATAACCTGGAAGCTGCCGATGGGTCGGCCGTACTGCTTTCTATCTTTAGCGTACTCCACGGTCATATCCAGTGCCTGCTGAATGCAGCCCACCATCTCGCAGCACTTAGCCACCGCCCCCCGCTGGATTATCCTCTCCACCTCTGGCCAGCCTTTATCCGCCTCGCCCAGTATATTATCCTTGGGCACCTTTACCTTGTCGAAGACCACCTCGCAGAGCTTGTCCTCGGCGATTGTCTTTAGTACCGTATGGCTTATGCCGGCGCTCTTGGCGTCAACGATAAAGATAGTAAAGCCCTTTTCGGTCTTAGCCACTACCAGCATATAGTCGGCCACGTTGGCGTCGGGGACGAAGAGCTTGGTGCCGCTGATAACATAGCTATCGCCCTCGGCGACGGCTTTGGTCTCGATGCCGTCGGCGTCATAACTGGCGCTGGGCTCGGTCAAAGCCAGAGTGAATACTTTTTCGCCGCTGGCTATCTTGGGCAGGTACTCCGCTTTCTGCTCCTCGCTGCCGATATCAAGAATGGTAAAGCCGCTAAGAACCACCGAAGAGAAATATGGTCCCGGCAGGCAGGCCCGCCCCATCTCCTCGAGTAGTATAGCCAAATCGAGGAAGCTCATACCGCTGCCGCCGTATTTCTCGGGGAAGGCCAGCCCCATCCACCCAAGCCCGGCCAGCTCTTTCCATAATTCCGGCGAATAGCCCGCCTCACTCTCCTCCATCTCCTTGACCGTCGCCTTGGGCAGCTTATCGCTCAGGAAATCGCGCGCCATTGTCCTTAACATTTCCTGTTCTTCAGAGAGAGCTAAATGCATTTCGTTGCCTCCTATAAAATCCGCTAAACGATTACTGACTGGGTAACTCCAGCTTTCTTAAGGCCAGTATATTCTTGAGGACTTCCGAGCTGCCCGCCTGAAGGCTGTAGCCCTTTGAGGAAAGATAGGAATGATAGGCCATGCCGTGCATCGGCGCCCACTTAGACTGGGGCGAAAGCTGTCCGTAGAGCCCCGTAATCTCGATGGCGGCACTGGCCAGGCGCTGTTCGAAGGCGGTGCCGTAGGCCTTTGACATCGAAGACTCCCAGTTGGGGGCGCGCCCCTCGTCCATGACCATAGCCACCCGGTACATGTGCAGCCGCCCGATTTCGAGCTCAATCTTGAGCTGCGCCAGCTTGGCGCGAATCAGCGGGTCCTGGGACAGCGGTTGGCCCTTTCGCTTGGTCTCCTTTACGTATTTAATAAGGGCTTCGAAGAGGGGGTAGTTGGCCATCAGCCTCTCCATGCCGCTTCTTTCGTAGTCGAGCTGGTTGAGAATCTGGTAAAAGCCCCGGTTCCTTTCGCCGATGAGGCTGGTCTTGGGGATGTGCACGTTCTCAAAAAAGACCTCGTTGAAGTGCACCCCGCCGGTGATATCCTCAATGGGCACTACGTTTACCCCCGGTAAATCGGTGCGGAAGAAAAACTCGCTGATGCCCTTGTGCTTGGGGGCTTCGGGGTCGGTGCGCGCCACCAGGTAAATCCAGTTCATGTGGCTGCCGCCGCTGGTCCAGGTCTTCTGCCCGTCGATGATAAACTCCTCGCCGTCCTCGGTGGCTTTCGTCTTCAGCGAAGCCAGGTCACTGCCGGCGTCGGGCTCGCTCATGCCCAGCCCCACGTAGGCTTCGCCGCGCAGAATCATGGGCAAAAGCTCCTTCTTCTGCTCATCGGTGCCGTAGTGGACAATGGCGCCGCCAATCTGGCGGTCGGCGAACCAGTGGCAGGCGGCGGGCGCCCCGTAGCGCAGCATCTCCTCGGTCAGTATCAGGCGGTCGATATAAGAGCGCCCCTGCCCCCCGTACTCCTTGGGCCAGGT
>CAYNFV010000035.1:0-11737 GCA_964396645.1 uncultured Dehalococcoidales bacterium | reverse complement strand
GATAAAAAAGAGGGGACGCATTGTATTGACCTTGAGAAAGATAGCACCCAATATTGCACGATAGCCGATGGTGATTTAGACACTGGCTTCCCAGGCAAGAGTGGCACAAGTGAGCAGTCCTTTTCCGTTTGCTGCTGGATAAAACCAGAGTCGTTAGGAAGTTGGCAAGGGATAATAAGCAAATTTAGTGCCTCCTATAAGACCTTCCTTTTAAGGCTTTGGAGTGCAGGAACTGTAGATTTCATAATTGCCTATAGCGGTGGGACTACTTCTCTAAAGTTTGATACGGACTTATCTACTGGCATCTGGTATCATATCGGGATTACTTATGATGCATCAGATAACAGTATGAAGATAAGAGTCTGGGATGATAATGCTGGGGCACTCCTAGATAGCAACAAGGAAGGAACTGCTGGTGGGGATATGGCCCCCAATGCTGGGGCACTAGAGGTAGGTAGGTTTTACGAGACTGATGCCGACACTTTTGACGGTAAGATAGACGAAGTTGTTTTCTTCAAGGACGTTCTATCTGACGCCGAGATAGACCAGATAAGGGCGGGGGCTTACGGAGCATCCGTTAGCGAGAAAAACGCCGCCGATACCGGCTCCGGTGCTGAGGCATCCCTATCCAGCGTCGTGCTGGACGATACTGAAAGCGGCTCCGGTATTGACGCCGTCGAGTCTCTGCAAACGCCGCAGGCTAAGACATCTTCCGAGACTGGCTCTGGCGCAGATATCCTATCTCAAGTCCAAGCAATACTGGATGGGGCGGAAAGCGGGGACGGCGTCGATGCCGTCGAGTCTTTGCAAGCCCCGCAGGCTAAGACTTCATCCGATAGCGGCACCGGCGCTGAGGCGTCCCTCTCTAGCGCCTCGCTGGCGGGCACTGAAAGTGGCGCCGGCGTTGAGGCATCCCTCTCCAGCGCTACTCTGGCGGGCAGCGAAAGCGGCTCCGGGCTTGAAGCCCTTATCGCCCGACTGCTGGCCGGTGAGGAAGACGGCGGCGCTGTTGAAGTCAGCAGCCTGGATACAGAAGGGGGGCTCGAAAACCTTTTTGCCGACGAGCTGGGAGAGGGCGCCGATTGCCTTGTAGCCAAGATAGCCACACCTACCAAGGGGGGAGGTATGAGACTATGGACTTAAGCACAATGAGGACTATCGTCAGGCGGGAGTTGAAGGACGAGGACGCCGAGAACTACCGCTGGAGCGACGACGAGTTGGACCGGCACATCGCCCGCGCCGTGAAGGAGTTTTCCGAGGCGGTGCCCCTGCCGGCTAAAGCCACCCTGCCCACCACCGCCGACTCCAGGGTCATTGATATATCCCCCCTCACCGAGCGGGTGATGGTGGAGGCGGTGGAGTATCTGCTGGAGCAGTTCCCGCCCAGCTACCGGAAATTTGCCCTCTGGGGGCATGCTTTAACCCTTTTCGTCGATGAAGCCCCTAACGGCGATAACTGCAACGTCTACTACGGCATACTCCACACCCTCAACGCCGAGGGCTCGACCATCGACGCCAAGTATGAAGAACTGATAGCTACCGGCGCCGAGGGCTACGCCGCCGTGGAGTGGGCCAGCTACGCCATCAACCGGGTCAGCGTGGGCGGCAGCACCACCCCCAAGGAGTTTCTCGCCTGGGGCAACGAGAGGCTGAAGCAGTTTCGCCAAGAGCTAAAAAGGCTGGGGCGGAGGAATAAAGTCCGCATCCGCCAGCTCTACCAGCTTTGAAGGAGGCTATTATGACAACGAGAGAGATTAAAGCCAAGGAGGGTTTGCCCCGGCAGGCCTTTGCCATTATGGGCGACCCCGCTGACCCCGAGAGCTGGAAGCTGCCCCACCACAAGCGGAGCATCTACCGGGCACTCAAAGGGAAACTGGACATCGAAAAAACGGTCGATTGGGAGCGTATGCCGGCGGCGGTGGCGGCACTATCCCCGGCGGGCTACCGGGGGCGGAGGGTGGCCGCCAGCCCCGAAGAAATCCTAAAAGCCGCCCGCCACCTCGCCGACCATTACCGGAAAGCCAATAAGCCGCTGCCCGATACGCTGGCGGCACTGGGGTAAGAAAATGAAGGACTGGATAGAGTTAGTTAAAGCCGTCATCAGGCCCTTTATCATCGTCTGGGGGTTCTCGGTATACGGTGTCTGCATCCTGTCGGGCATGGAAGCGCCGACGCTGCTGGTGGGATTGGTGACGGCCGTCATCGTGGAATACTTCGGCGAAAGGGCCATCAAAAGGCTTAAGGAAAAGTGAGACAGCTCAGCTCAACACTGCTCGCCGCCCAGAAGGAGGCCACGCGCACCCCTTATATAAAGGTGGAGGCATCAAATAAGCATGCCGGCGTGGTCAATCTGCGCTGGGAGAGGCTCTATGAAAGCAGTGAGGACGACTACCATCACGCCGCCACCATGCCCGGCGACGGCTCGCTGGTCAGGGTGAGGGTAACGCCCCCCTCTGATTCCCGCAAGCTCTACCGCCAGCGGGTGGCGGCTCCCGGTCCCCAGTCTGATTTCAGCCAGTGGGTCTATGCCAGCCAGTACGACGTGGTTATCGTCGCCTGCGGCTCGCTGGGGGCCGAGGTTTCCATCTTCTGGATAAACGCCGACCGCAAGCTTTACCAGTTGAAGAGCAGCGACTACGGCGCCAGCTGGGGCAGCCCCCAGCTCCTGACCTACAGCCCGAGCACGGCTATTAACGGCATTGCCTGTGCCTACAAGCCCAACGGCGATATCGCCCTTTTCTTTGCCGACCAGGCCACCCTCTACGTGATGAAGCGTATAAATGATAATTGGGGGAGCAAGGTCGCCTGGGACAAGACGACGGGCGACCTCTCCGGCCTGGCCGCCGTCTACGACGGCGACTGGAACCTTTTCCTCACCGGCAAGGATTCCAACGACGACTATAAGCTCTGGTCGCTGGTCTACGGGGACGGCGGGGAGGTGGCGGCGGGCGAATGGTCAGGGCTCAAAGTATTCGCCTCAGCGCCCTCCGACGGCGACTACGAATACCGCGCCGCCTTCATGGCCAAGCCCGATGTCTACCGCAGCTTTTTTATCGAAAGGTTCAACGGCAATAAGTCCTACAACCGCCCCTTCTGGTCGCACTCAATACCGGAAACAAAGTTTATCAATAACCTCTGGCACGAGCCCGTACCCTTTGACCTCGAAAGCCTGTACGGGCTGGCTATCGCCCACCACGGTGATTACGGCTGGCTCTCCGCCCCCTACGGCGTCTGGCGGGCGAAACTTAGGGAAGAAAAGCTCGATTTAAGCACCGATGTTCTTTCACTAAAAGAAGAGCTCGCCCCAGGCAGGGGTGAGCTTAGCCTTGAGCTGGCTAACGATGACGGCAAATACAGCACACCGGGAGAAGGCGAGCTCTCGGTACTGGATATCGGCGGTCAGCTTGAGTTTAGCCCCGGCTATATTACCGCCCAGGGCAACGAGCTAAGCTCTGGTCCCGCTTTTATTCTCGAAGCCTACGAGCACACCAGTGCCGGCGGCAAAGCCAGCCTGATGCTGAACGCCTTCGACGGCTGGAGGCTCATCGAAAACTGGAGGGCGCGGCACCAGTTCCGCTGGAACAAGCAGAGCGAGGAGATGAGCGTCAAGGAGATTCTGGCCTTCGTTTTGGGCCGGGTGGGGCTAAGGCTGGAGGTGAAGTCGGCGTCCTCGGCATTGAGCGGCGATTACCCCGACTTCGCCATCAACCCCGGCAACCGGGGGGATATCGTCATCCGCAGGCTGCTTTCCCTCGTGCCCGATGTTTTGTTTATCGAGGGCAATACCGCCTATGTGGTCAACCCTTTAGCTTCAGATAGCTCCGATTATTCTTACGGCTCAGACCACGCCGTATTAGAGGGCAAATACCGAGCCGGGGCCGGGGAGCTTAACCGCCTCCAGGTGGAGGGCTACGACCCCGCCGAGGAAGAGCCTATAGTGGTTGACGCCTTCGCCTGGGAGGAGATAGACAAGCTCTATGACCGCATAAGCAGAGTTGAGGACAGGAATATCGACAGCGTCACCGGTGCCGAGGGGAGGGGGGAAGCCTACTTCAGGGGGGTGGAGATGGCAGCGGTCAACGGCGCTATCCTGGTTCCGGTCAACTGCGGGCAGCAATTGTATGACGTGGTTGACATCAGCGACAGCCGCGCCGGACTTTCCGCCGCCAAAAGGAGGGTCAACGGGCTGACGCTGCTCTATAGCCCCCAGCGCGGAGACTACCACCAGCGTTTGTTATTAGGTGGGGTGTAGGAAGAAATATCTAAATCCTAATATCTAAATTCTAAATTTAGGATTTCGGATTTCGTGCTTAGAGTTTCTAATGAGGGGAAATGGAGTGGGGAGGAAAACCTGGGGGCACCCCCTAAAGGAGGCTAGCCATGAGGCTCAAAAAGGCGATTTTAAAGGGTTTCAACTCCGGCGACTACACCGCCACCATCCAGCTCAGCGGCAGCTATAAGGTCTACCTGCAGGGCATCGCCGTGGCGCGCAACATACCCGCCGCCGAGATGGCGCTGGGGCGAAAGCTGGCGGTCATCTTCTTCGACGAGCACAACGCTAAGGATGCGGTGGTGGTGGGGGTTTATAGCTAGACTCCTCCTTGACGGCCAAAGCCGCAGGCTATAAAATGGCTTGGCTTAAGAAATGCCCAAGAAATACGACGTTATCATTGTTGGCGGCGGGCCTGCGGGCATCTTCGCCGCCCTGGAGCTGGCTCCCGATGACCTCAAGATCCTGCTCATCGAAGAGGGAAGGGACATCGACAAGCGCCAGTGCCCGGCGCGGGATACCGGTTTGCCCTGCCCCCCCTGTACCCCCTGTAACCTGGTCTGCGGGCTGGGTGGGGCGGGGGCTTTCAGCGACGGCAAGCTGACGCTGACCTCACAGGTGGGCGGGCGGCTCCCCAGCTACCTCGGCGAGAAAAAGACCGAAGAGCTTATCAAGTACGTTGACGGGGTCTACCTTAAGTTCGGCGCCCCCGATAAGCTCTACGGCACCGGCAAAAAGGCCGACCAGTTGCGCCAAAAGGCCGACCGGGCCGGACTGAAGCTGGTACCTCTGCCCATCCGCCACCTCGGCACCGAGCACTGCCAACTGGTACTCAAGGCGATGTGGGATAACCTGAGCCCACGCCTGGAATCCCGGCTGCGTACGGCGGTGGCTATCATCAATGTCGAAAAGGGCAAGGTCAAGGGGGTTACCACCGAGTCCGGGGAGAGCTTTGAATGCGACTATTTGATTCTGGCGCCGGGACGGGAGGGAGCCGACTGGCTGGCCCAGGAAGCCGAGCGGCTGAAATTAACTATGCACAGCAACCCCGTGGACGTGGGGGTGCGAGTAGAAGTGCCGGCGGCGGTAATGGCACCGCTGACCGATGTTCTCTACGAGTCCAAGCTGGAATTCCTCTCCAAGAGTTTCGACGACCGGGTGAGGACCTTCTGCATGTGCCCCGGCGGCGAGGTCATCATGGAGTCCACCGGCGGCCGCGACCCGGTCATTACCGTCAACGGGCACAGCTACGCCGAGCGCAAGACGGAAAACACCAACTTCGCCCTGCTGGTGAGCACCGCCTTCACCAAGCCCTTCAACCAGCCCATCGCCTACGGGCGCTACCTGGCGCGGCTGGCTAATATCCTCAGCGGCGGGGTTCTCCTGCAGCGCCTGGGCGACCTGATGGAGGGCAGGCGCTCGACACCGGAGCGCATTGAGCGGGGACTAGTCAAGCCCACACTTAAGAACGCCACCCCCGGCGACCTCAGCTTCGCCCTGCCCTATCGTTATCTTACCGACCTGGTGGAGATGCTGCAGGCGATGGACAGGCTGGTCCCGGGAGTGGCTTCGCACCACACCCTGCTCTACGGCATCGAGGTCAAGTTTTATTCCTCCCGCCCCCAGCTCAGCCCCGGCCTGGAGACCGAGGTCGGCAACATGTTCGCCGTCGGCGACGGCGCCGGCGTCAGCCGCGGCTTAATCCAGGCATCGGTATCGGGCGTGGTCGCCGCCCGCGAGATTGCCAGTAGGGCAAAACGATAGTTTTATCTTTTCCCACCCACCCCACTGTGTTAACGTACGTCTTTACGTCCCACCCAATACCCACCCTACAAGGGTTAGACCTTTATAGATTCCTTATTCGGGGTTACGGCCACTCCACCCCCCTTTGGTGGTTTAAGAGGACATCAATTCTACTTGATTTGGGGGAGTTAAAGAGGGGGCTTTGCCCCCTCTTGGAAAGACTTCTGTTGGGTGGGACGGGTGGGTCAGAACAACGTACGCTAACAAAGTGGGGGGTGGGCAAAACCCCTCTTACCCCCCACCAAAGCACTAGTAATAAAAGCCAGTTGACAGGGCGCTTCAAGCTGACTAAAATGTGGTGGGTAAAAAGAACGGCGTTTTCGAGAAGGAGGAGGAGGCCGCGTGGCTAACGTAGTAGCTACGGAAAACGAAAACTTTGAGAGCTTGCTGCGGCGCTTCAACAAAAAGGTGCAGCAAGAAGGTATCTTAGCCGAGGTGCGTCGGCGCGAACACTACGAGAAGCCCAGCGTCAAGCGCAAGCGCAAGGGAGCCGCCAAGAGACGCAAGAGCGCCCGAGTGTCGAGAAGATAAATTCCATGGCTCAAATATCCCCCTTACAACAGAAGCTGACGGACGACCTCAAGCAGGCGATGAAGGGAGGGGATACGGTAAAGCGCTCCGTCATCCGCCTGGTGATGGCCGCCATCAAGAACGCCGAAATCGCCAAACAGAAAGCGCTGGAAGACGGCGACATCCTGGGCATCATCGCCAAGGAAATCAGGCAGCGCAAAGAGAGCATCGAAGCCTTTAAAGAAGGCAACCGCCCTGAGCTGGCGGCTCAGGAAGAGGCGGAGATGGCCGTCCTCGAAGCCTACATGCCCGCCCAGATGAGCCGCGACGAGATTATCGCCGAAGCCCGTAAGGTTATCGAGGAGGTGGGGGCGGGAGGACTGGGTGATAAGGGCAAGGTTATGCCCCAGCTCATCGCCAGGCTAAAGGGCAAAGCCGACGGGCGGGAGATAAACGAGGTCGTCACCGAGCTTTTGAGCTAGAACCTTCTCCCTCTCCTTTTCGGTTCCAGATAACCCCTTAAAGACGTCGTGCCCTCAACATCGCCCAGGGTGGTTACACCCTTCGGGGCAGCGACACCTTCTTCCAGCTTCTCACTAATGGCTTCCACCATCCACTGCTTCATCGTCTTGCCCTGTAATGCCGCCGCCGCCTTGACGCGGTTCCTGAGCTCGGGGTCTATATCCAGAAAATACCGGGTACGCTTTGACTCGGCCATTTCAGCCTCCTTACAGCCTGAATAGCCATTATAGCCATCATAGCCTAAACTGTCAATATCTTTTAAGGCAAGGCCCGGGACAGCTCCGACTCAAGATATCCTGGCTTTGTCCCCAGCTCTATCATATCCCAGGGCAGCCTTTGAGCGGTGTCCCAGCGCTGATTGGCGTAAAAATCAATATCTATGTCGTGTTTCTCGACGGCTTGGCGCCAGCCCGATAGCGACAGTTTTTCGATATCAGCCAGCACCTTAGCCAGCTCTTTGTCCCCCCGCGCCAAAACCCCCTGCACCTGGCTCCAGGCCGGGCTTTCCGCCTTAACCTTTATCCCTTTGGGCATAAGAGCGTTCTTGAGACGGGCCAGGCGGTGGTTGAGGACAGGGGTCTCCGCCATGGGCAGCCACTGGAAGGGCGTGCCCGCCTTGGGGACGAAGGGGGAGATATTGATGGTCAGGCGGCAGCCGGTTTGCTTTTTATCGATGGCTTCTTTGCAGGCTAAGGCCAATTTTATAATCGCCTCGATATCGTCGTCGCTCTCCGAGGGCAGGCCAATGATAAAATAAAGCTTGATCTGCCTTATCCCCACCCCGGCGACTCTTCCCACCGCTTGCAGGATGTCGTCCTCGGTTATGCCCTTTTTAATCATCTGGCGCAGACGTTGGGAGCCCGCCTCGGGGGCTAATGTAACCGTCCTGGCGCCGCCCCTGGCCAGCTCTTTTATCACCACGGGGGACAGCGGCGCGATACGCAGCGAGCTTAAGGAAAGCTCCGCCCCCATCGCCGTCAGCCTGGGCAAAAGCTCCTCGATTTGAGGATAGCTGGAGACAGCCGCGCCGACTAAACCTAAGCGCTTCCGGTAGTTTAGCCCCGCCTCCGCCTGAGACAAGAGGCTGTCTACAGAGCGAAGACGCATTGGTGAAAAGCACTGGCTGACCAAGCAAAAGCGGCAGCCCCAGTTGCAGCCCCGCTCCACCTCAATGAGGTAGAGGTCGCCTAGCTCGGTGTCGGGGGTCAATACCGCCGAGGCCACGGGAAAGTCGTCCAGGTTTTGGGCCCACTGTCGCACCACGGGCTTACCCGAATAGTATCGGGGGACATAGACGCCATCTAGCGAGCTTAACGATTTGAGCATTTCGTCGCGCCCGACGCCCTCGGCAAGAATAGGCAGCATTAGCGGCACCAGCGGCTCGGCCTCGCCGATAGCGAGAACATCGAAGAAGGGGGAGAGGGGCATAGGATTGGCCATAATGCAGGGGCCGCCGGCGATGACCAGCGGGTGGCTCTGGTCGCGGTCTTCGGCATACAAGGGTATGCCGCTTGCCTTGAGAATCTTAACGACATGGAAGTAGTCGAGCTCGTAGGAGATGGAGAAGACGACGGCGACAAAATCAGTCAGCGGTCTCTGCGATTCCAGGGATATGGGATTCTCCGCTTCCCAGAAGACACGCTCGCCGACGACATTATCGTAGCTGTTGAGCAAGCTATAGAGGGCGTGGACGCCCAGGTTGGACATGCCCAGGTAGTAGCTGTTGGGATAGACCAGGGCGATGGGGATTCGCCCCCCCCAGTCCTTAACTACGGTGCCCTGCTCGCGGGAGAGTCGCCGCCTGGCTTTTTCTATTTCTTCCCAAGCCATAGGCTACCCCACAATCAGCTCGACGAAGCTGTTTTCTCTCAGGTTGAAAAGCCCCGATTCGCAGATGCGCAGGAAGGGTATGGCCGGGGTGGGCAGAACGGAAAGGGTGAGGCGGATATCGTTTGACCTAGCCCCCAGCTCGCTAGCCACCTTCTGGATGCGCCGCAGTTTATCGGCTATTATCTCCATAGGCTCAGTGGATATTTCGCCCGCCACCGGAAACGGGATTTCGGCCAGGATTTCGCCCCTGGCGCAGACCACCATGCCCCCACCCAGCCCCCGGATGCGGTTCACCGCCCGCGCCATATCGGCCTCGTCGGCGCCGACGGCTATCAAATCGCCGCAGTCCCAGACCGAGCTGGTGGCGATAGCCCCTTTCTTGAGCCCGATGCCCCTGATTAAGCCAACGAAGCTCTTGCCCGTGCCGAAGGAGCGCTCGATGGCGGCTACCTTTAATATATCCTGACCGATATCGATTTTAAGCTGGCCGTTCGATACGGGCATATCGACGAACGCTTCCCTGACCAAGAGGTCAGTAATCTGGTCCATCAGCCTGACCTTGACCTCTTTTCGACTAACCTCTACCGGTATGGCGAAGTCCTCGGCGCTGAAGTCCCGCGGCAGACGAAGGCTGTTGAGCAATGATGGGGGGTAGCGGTGCTTTCGGGGCTTAATAAGCAACCGGCCTTTCTGGGAGACCACCCGCCCGTTGCTGATGACGTATTCGGCTTTTATGGTCTTCAAATTCGGGATAATAACGATGTCGGCGTACCGGCCCGGGGCGATGCCGCCGATAACATCATCCAGGGCGAAGTGCTGGGCGACGTTTATCGTTGCCATCTGCACCGCCAGAACGGGGTCAAAGCCAAGGTCGATGGCTTTCTGCACCACGAATTCCATATAGCCATCGCTGACCAGCTGCTCCGGCCCAATACCGTCGGTGGATATAGCCAGGCGGTTGAGGGCGACGCCGCTATCCTTTATCGGGGCCACGGCCTCAAGCTCCCTCCTCACTTCACCCTCCCGTACCAGGATGAAAAGCCCCAGCCGCAGCCTTTCCAGGACTTCCTTAGCGTTGGTCGGCTCGTGGCAGGAGCTGACACCTGTGGAAACATATGCCTGCAGTTTCTTGCCGCTGGCGCCGGCGCTGTGCCCGTCGACCTTCCCGCCTAAGCTTATCGTCTCGGCGATAAGGTCGAGCACTCTGCGGTTGCCCCCCACCACATCCCCCCAGTAAGACTCGCCCAGCCCAATAATCTCTTTGTAGCGGAAAAGGCGGCGCAATTCCTTGACGCCGATAGCGTGCGCCTCGGTGACCGGGCTGATGGTGACCATGGGCGGGGCGGTGATAAACATTTTTACGGGCTGGCGGCGCGCCGATTTCAGGAACTCGATAACTCCTTGGTAGCCCAGGGCGGTGGCAATGGTACAGCTCTCGGTGATGATGGTGGTGGTGCCCCCCTGTAGGGCAAAACGCAGCAGCTCGCTTATGGAGTAAAGAACATCAACATGGGTGTGGCCGTCGATAAGGCCGGGGATTAAAATCTTGCCCGCGGCGTCAATGACCCTGGTTTTGGAGCCAATGGACTTTGCGGCGTCGTTGCCGACGTAGGCTATGCGCTCGCCCTTGATAAGCACCGAGGCTTCTTCAATCTCGCCGCTGTAAACGTTGACCACCGCGCCGTTAATTATGGCTAAACCGGCCTCGGCCTCCCCCAGCGCCACCCTGATGAGCTCGCGCCTGTTTGTAGTCATACTGCCCCATTATACAGGCTTCGGGGGAAAATGGGAAAAGGGGGGAATCGGATTCCTGTCTTCACAGGAATGACAGAGGGACACCTCCTTAATCCCCCCACCTTTGTTATCGAACGTGGTTGTGACCCACCCTACCCACCCTATAAGGGTTAGACCCTTATATATCTCTTATCAGGTACGCCCCACCTCCCCATTTGGGAGTGGGGAGGCGTAACCCACAGGTTAAGGAGTTTACTCATTAGGGCGGGTGGGTTGGGACGAAAAACCCACGTTCGCAGAGTGGGGTGGGTTTTGGGTGGGAAGCAAAACCTGAAGTGGGGGGAGGTCTCTAATCAGCGTTATTGTTTTGAGGAGGGTTAGAGGTCGATTGACCTTCAGCCTCAGGCTTATGCTTAAGTGATTCAAGCAAGCTCTTAACGATTTCTTCCGTTGAAATATGTGACTTTACACGACCCTCAAAGTCAATACCACCGTTTGAATAAGTTGCTGTGAAATAATCGCCTTTGGCTTGCCTCTTTCTTCGATATCTTTGATATAGCCAAATAGACAGCCAATTAACGCCTACGCCAGTAGGGATGCCTATCCCCCATGATAGTAGGTCAAACTGCACTTCCGCTTTTCCTATGTAGATGGTGGGTGGAAGCCCATCGTTGGCTTCGGGGGCTCTTCTGCCGCAGTCAGTCTACCAAATTTCTCCTCGTATTTATTCACGTTTTGCACAAGAGCAGAAATCATCCTCTTCAGATGTCCAGGACTAGTAATAACTCTTGCCGTAACGGAACTAACCATAGGTGTCACCATCATGAAGTCCAAAACAAATTCCTCTTTGGTATGGGTAACCATCATAACATTAGAATACACACCACCTCTAAGACCTTCAGGAAAGTTCACTTTTACCTCTCGTGGAGCACCTTTTTCAGCCATATCTCGCCTCCTTTCCCTAGCACTTCGTGTACCCGCAGGACGGGCAAATATAGCACCCCTCCTGATATACCAGCAGGTTGCCGCAGTCGGGGCACTGCCCGGCCAGGTTCTTGACGGCGTCGG
>CAYNFV010000034.1:0-11815 GCA_964396645.1 uncultured Dehalococcoidales bacterium | reverse complement strand
CCGCCATGCCGATGGGCGCCTCTTCTTCAGTGCAGCCACCGAAGGGAACCAGAAATAATAGCCCGGCCAGGAGTAACAGGAGTATTTTTCGCATTTTTCAGCTTTCTAGGTCAGACTGGTTATATCGCCCTGGATATAGCGTCCAACGAAAAAAATCAGGCGATCTGCTCGATAAAGTCCTCGAACCTGGCCCGCAGTTCCTTGTATTCCTTGACCGCTTTACGCCCTTCATCGGTCAGGCAGGCATATCCTCCCCCCACCCCACCGGTCACCTTTTCCACCAATGGTGAGGGCGCCAGCCGGTTGGCCGACTCAATCCAGAGCCAGGCGTTGCGGTAGCCCAGCTTCATGGAACGGGCGGCGGCGGCGATGGAGCCGTACTTATCGATTCTCTCCAGGAGCATGGCCCTCCCCCACCCCATATAGAGCTCGCCGTCGCGCTCCAGCCATATCCGCCCCCTTACCCGCTCTCCCGGGGCGGGGTGGCGGGAAAAGTGCTCCGTCTTCTTGGGCCTGAACCTGGGTATTTCAGTCATAATCATCTGTTATATTACAGGCGATATAACGCTCTTGTCAAATTTCGGTTAGGCGTAGGTCAGTGGGAATACTAAACGATTCTGTAATTAATCGTGTTCAGAAACCAGTAGTCGCCCCGCTTGATGGTTTGGCCCTCGGTTATCTCTATCTTGCGCTTGAACAGAGGACCGTTGACCACCAGGGTATGGTACTCCCCGCTCTCACCGCAGGGGTCAATAGCCTTTGACTTAAGGTAATCGATAAACTCACGGTCCACCTGCCTGCCCAGCCACTCCTGTTCAATCAGGCTGGCTTTGGCGGCGACGATAACGGCCTCGAAGCCGGCATCAAGAAAACCGTTGATGACTTCATCCGTGCTCTTGCCCCACAAAGGCTCGACGGCTTCGATACCCAGCTCGGCGCAGACCCCCTCCACCCATTTAAGGTGCTCGTCGTTATAGATATCGCCGAAGACCATCCCCTTTATGCCTTCGGGGAGCAGGCTTCTAACGGCATCCTTGAAGTCTTCCGTGTAGTTGCCGAAGGTAGTCTCTTTCTGGAAGACAGGTATGCCGATAGCTTCGCCCTGCATTTGAACCAGCCGCTTTTCCGTGCCGTGAAAGCTCACCCGCTTATACTCTTTAGAGATAAAGTTGACCAGGTGAGAGATTTCGTAGCCCTGGGCCAGCGCCCGGTAGCAGGCGAAGCAGCTATCTTTACCACCGCTCCAGGAGGCGAGATAAGTCTTCTCAGGCACTCCTGACCCACTCCACGGCGTTCCTGAAGATGCCGAAGCCGTCCCCCCACTCCCTTTTCGCCTCCCTGGCCCAGCGCGGGTGCTGCGTCCAGCGCAAAAAACGCTCGGGGTGGGGCATTAGGGCGAAGATGCGCCCCGAGCTATCGCATATTCCAGCGATGCTGTCCGCCGAGCCGTTGGGGTTATAGGGATAGTCAGCGCTGACCTTGCCATCCTCATCGGCGTAGCGAAGGACAACCTTCAAGCCCTTCAATGCTTTGGGCTCGGCCATCACCTTGCCCTCGCCGTGGGCTATGGGCAGGTAGAGAGAGTTTATGCCCCTGGTAAAGACGCAGGGGCTCTGCTTATCGACGCTTAAATATACCCAGCGGCACTCGAAGCGGCTGGAGTCGTTATTGGCCAGCGTCAGCTTCTGGCCGGCGTCCTCCGGCTGGGGCAGTATGCCTGCCTTGACCAAGACCTGGAAGCCGTTGCAAATGCCCAGTATCAGGCCCCCACCCCCCACGAACCTCTGGATGTCTTCGCCCAGCTTCAACTTTAATTCATTAGCTAAGATTTTGCCCGCCGAGATATCGTCGCCGTAGGTAAAGCCGCCGGGAAAGACCAATATCTGGTAGTCGCTGATGAGCTTATCCTTCCTGACCAGCTCGTTGACGTGCGCCGAGCTTACCTCGGCTCCCGCCTGCTCGAAGGCAAAGGCGGTCTCGGCGTCGCAGTTCGTTCCCGGCGCCCTCAGGATTAAAGTCCTTACCTTAGCCATAGTTTCACCAGCGCAGCGGCTTCTGCCAGGCCTCCTTTAACTCGGCTAACGGAGTGGGAATTACCTTCTCTCCCTCTATGCCGTAGATTTCGAGCCTATCGTCTTCGGTAAACTCACCGATAGCGGCGCAGACAACATCGCCCATCGCCTCTTCAAAGCGTTCTTCGTCCTCCGGCGCTACCTCGACCAGGAAGCGGGTGTTGGACTCGGAAAAGAGGATATTGTCGTTGCGGTCAATCGGTTCACCCAGAGGTACTTTATTTAGGTTAATCGTTATGCCCACCCCACCGGCAAAGCCCATCTCCGCCGCCGCCACCCCGATTCCCCCCTCACTCAGGTCATGGCAGGCCTTGACCAAGCCTTTATTCATCGCACCGCTGAGAGCGTCCATCAGCTTTTTACCACGTTTAGCGTTGACCTGGGGCACGCGGTTGCCTACCGCACCGTGAAGGGCGTAGTAGTGCGAGCCGCCCATCTCGTTATAGGTCATACCCACGATATATAGGAGGTCGCCCGCCTTCTTGGCGTCCATTGAGACCGCCTTGGTAACGTCCTTCATCACCGCCATCGCCGAGATAAGCAAAGTCGGCGGAACGCAGATGCTCTCCTTTTCCGTCTCGTACTCATTGTAGAGGCTGTCCTTGCCCGAGATAAAGGGCGTCCCGTAGTCCAGTGCGGCGCGGTAGCAGCCCTGCGCCGCCCGCACCAGCCCGCCGAGCCGGTCGGGCTTTTCCGGGTTGCCCCAGTTGAAGTTGTCCAAAAGCGCCACCCTCTTTAGGTCCCCACCGACGGCGATAATCTGCCTCAAGGCCTCATCCACCGCCGAAGCCGCCATCCAGTATGGGTCGATGTCGCCGTAGCGCGGGTTGATGCCGTTGGCGATAATCACCCCCCTGTCGGAATCGAGCATGGGCCGGATAATGGCCGCGTCGCCGGGCCCGTCGTTGGCAATACCCACCAGTGGCTTGAGCACGCTGCCCCCCTGAACTTCATGGTCGTACTGGCGGATGACCCACTCCTTGCTGCAGACATTCCAGGCGCCCAGGATTTTCTTTAGGTCATCGCTTAAGTCCGACGGCGAGTCAAAGCTGGGCTCGTCATAGCGCCGCAGTCCCCAGGCCGCCTCTCTTTCCAGCTGGGGCAGCCCGTGGTGCAAAAACTCCATATCCAGCTCGCCCACCGCCTCATTCTGGTAGAAAAGCCTGAGCTTCTTGTCGTTGGTGAACTCGCCAATGACGGTGGCTTCCACATCCTCGCTGTTAAAGAGCGCAATTAATTCTTCGACGCACTCCGGAGGCACCGCCAGTAGCATCCTCTCCTGCGACTCGGAGAGCCATATCTCTCTATAGGATAGACCGGAGTACTTTAGCGGGACTTTCTCCAGGTCTACCTTGACCCCCGTCTCCTCCGCCATCTCGCCGACCGCCGACGAAAGACCACCACCACCACAGTCGGTGATGCGCCTATAAAGCCCCTTATCGCGAGCCCTAAGCAAAACGTCAATCATCTTCTTCTCGGTGATGGGGTTGCCGATCTGCACCGAGCTGGCCGAGACCTCCTCCGATTCACCGGTGAGCAGCGCCGAGGCGAAGGTAACGCCGTGAATGCCGTCCCGCCCCGTCTTGCCCCCCACCACCACCACTTTGTCGCCGGGCTTCTGTCGTCCCATTTGAGCAGCGGTCTTCGGCATAAGCCCCACCGTGCCGCAGAGTACGATGGGGTTGCCCAGATAGCGCTCGTCAAAGAGTATGGCCCCGTTTAAAGTGGGGATTCCCAGACGGTTGCCGTAGTCAGCCACACCCGCCCGCACCCCCTTCAGTATGCGGCGGGGATGCAAAACGCCCGCGGGCAGTTTACTATGGGGAAAATCGGGCGGGGCAAAACAGAAGACATCGGTGCTGGCGATGGGTTTGGAGCCTAATCCCGTGCCCAGCGGGTCGCGGATGACACCACCCAGCCCCGTGGAAGCCCCGCCGTAGGGCTCTATTGCCGAGGGGTGGTTATGCGTCTCGACCTTAAAGCAGAGTGCGTAGCTTCCGTCGAAATCGATGACACCCGAGTTATCCTTGAAGGTGGAAAGGCACCAGGGCTTATCTAATTCGCGGGTCACCCGCATTATTGTGCTCTTTAAGAGGTTGTCGATGACCTCATCACCCAGTTTTATGCGGGAGTTGAAGGTCTTGTGCTTGCAGTGCTCCGACCAGGTCTGCGAAAGCGTCTCCAGCTCGACATCGGTGGGGTTGCGCCCCAGCTCCTTGAAGTAGCCCTGAATCTGCCTCATCTCGTTCAGGTTGAGTTCCAGCTTTTCCCGACCCAGCTTGGTCAGGCCATCGTCATCGAGGCCGAGCAGCTCGACCTCTCTACGGTAAAATTTGTATTCGGCGGAGGGCAGCGATGCTTTTTCGCCATCGGTAACAACGTGCTGAATGACGCTGTTGACCAGCAGCTTTGAGGAGATAAGCTCGATGTCGCTGTTGGAGAGCGCACCCCAGAGGTAATAGCGCCTGGCCGTCTTTACCGATTCGAGCGTGGTCACTCCCAGGTCGCCGATGCCCTTGCTCACGCTCTCTTCCACCGGGTCCATCACGCCCGGATTGTAGGCGACTTCGACGGCGCGGGCTTCCTGCGTACTAACGAAGGAGGTATGACCGATGGCGTAGGCTTCGACGATGGGGTCGGCAAGAAGTTGAGAGCAGATTAGTTCCAGTTCTTTGGGGGTCAGTTTCCCTTCCAGCAAATAGACATCGCTGACCCTGACTTGTTGGACACTGGCAATGCCGAGGTCGCGGATATCGGCTTTAAGTGCTTCCCCACGAGGGTCGGGAAGGTCAGGTTTTACTGAGACTTCAACCCGGAACAATAACCCCCCTTGATGGTTGTGCTCACCCTTATTCTACTATTGCCGCCGAATAATCACAAGTCTTTTTCAGGCACGAGAGTGAGAAATTTCTGCAGTTCTTACCCCACCCCTCTGTGTGGTTAAGATTTTACTCATTCTCCTACTCCTGCCGGTTGAACGACCAGATAGCAGCGATGAGCAATACTACACCCACAGCCGAGACCAACAGCGCCGATTCCCAGATGGCCATGGTATGGCCAAAGATGGTTACGCCGGCGGCTTGGGTGCCTAAAAAGACCTGGCGGATGGCGTCGATAGCGTAGGTAACGGGGTTAATCTTGGAGAGCACCTCAAGCCAGGTGGCCACGCCGGACAGCGGGAAAAAGATACCGGAGAGGAACATCATGGGGAAGATGACCAACTGCATGGTGAGCTGGAAGCCCTGTTGGGAGCGCATACGGGCGCCGATAAGCAGACCCAGCGCAGACAGAGACATGGAGAGGATTATGATGAGTGGTATCAGGCCGAGGACTATGCCCAAGCTGAGGGAAACGCCCACGATAGGGGCAATAGCCAGCATGATGAGACCCTGCATGATAGCGATGCCGGCGGCGCCGACAGCCTTGCCCAGGAGTATGCCGCTGCGGTTTAAGGGCGAGACCAGCACCTCCTTTAGAAAGCCGAACTCCCTATCCCATACAATTGAAACGCCGGACATTATCGATGTCATCAGCACCGTCATGGCCAGGATACCTGGGTACATAAACTGGAGGTAATCCACCCCCGGCATCATCTGGCCGATGAGCTTGCCGAAGCCAGCGCCGAATATTACCAGGAACAGAACGGGCATACTGAAGGAGGAGATCATGCGCGCCCGGTCCTGTATGAAGCGCAGGAACTCGCGGTAGGATATTACCTGTATTGAATGAAAAAGCTTCGTCATTTTGCTTCAGTGACCTCTCATTCTCTGGTGTCTTCGGAACATCTGCTGCATCTGGTCGACTTCCTGTTCCCTGATGGCGCGGCCAGTCAGCTTGAGGAAGACGTCTTCCAGCGTCGGGCGGCGCAGGCCGATGGAAAGCAGGCGCAAGGGAAAGCTGGAAACGAAGCCGGGCAGGAACTCCTCACCGTGTTGCACGGTAAACCTTATCATCCCGTTCTCCTGATTAGGCTGGAGCTGGTATTGCTCTTTGAGCAGGCTTTCCGCCTTGTCGTTGTCCTCGGTCTTGATGGTGACCACATCGCCGCCAAAATCATCCTTGAGCTTTTCGGGAGTGTCCAGCGCTACGATGGCACCGTAGTCGATAACGGCGATGCGGTCGCAGTTCTCAGCCTCGTCCATATAGTGCGTGGTCATGAATATGGCCAGGTTTTCCCTTTTGCGCAGTTCCTTGATATGAGTCCAGATACGGCTCCGGGTCTGGGGGTCAAGCCCCAGGGTGGGTTCGTCCAGAAATAAGACCTTTGGATGGTGCAGCAGCCCCCGGGCAATCTCCAGGCGGCGTTTCATACCGCCGGAATAGGTGTCAATCTTATCCTTGCGCCGGTCCCACAGCTCCACCATCTCGAGCAGCTCTTTCATCCTTGGCTCTAGCGTGGCCTTGGGAACGCTATAGGCGTAGGCATGAAAGCGCAGGTTCTGCTCTGCCGTCAGGTAGTCGTCCAGCGTGGGGTCCTGAAAGACCAGCCCGATAGAACTCCGCACCTGGTCACGCTCTTTGATGATGTTGAAGCCGTTGACGATGGCCTCGCCTTTGGTGGGGGCGAGCAGGGTGCAGAGCACGTTGATGGTGGTCGTCTTGCCGGCGCCGTTTGGACCTAAGAAACCGAATATCTCGCCCGGTTGGACTTCGAAGGAGACGTCTTTCACCGCCTCCAGCTTGCCGAACGTCTTTGCCAGATTTTTGGCTTTAATTACTTCCATGCATTTCACCCTCTTCTTTCAGTGAATTTCTCAGCTTCTCCAGGTTTTCAATCATGACGTTGGCCATTTCGATAAACTCGGAGACGGTTTCGGCCCTAGTGAGCATGAGCCCGCCGTGTCGATGGTGACCGAAGACGAGCAGCTTGGTCGACGGCGTTATCTTGAAATCGCGGCGCGCTTCGGCGGGTATGACTAACTGGCCGCGTTCGCCGACGGTGGTCGAGCCGTAGAATTTGGGCGCGTTATGCTTGAAGGCATTGCCTTTCATTTTATTAGCCTCCCTAAAGGATATGATTAGTGTATTGTATCATGTTTTTCATACTTCATCCAAGTTGGTCTGCGCTGATGGTAACAAGAATGTAGCTGCGAGCAACGAAGAAAAGAACTACCTTAAGCTAAAAGTCGAGCTGTCCTGCGATTAGCTCAAAAGCTAATCAAACAAAAAAGCGCCAGATGTCAACACTATGGTTCGCACAATGCGCGCCAGCCTATTGACTTTTTGGTCAAATGTCTATAAATTAATGTCAGTAGTGCCCTGCTGGAGGCTGATGATGGGGCTGGTGGATTGTTTTGTCGCCTTTGGGATGAAAAAACTGCGTTACCCCTGGTCCCGCCTGCGGCAGCGGCTGTGCGAGTGGCGCTACCTCAAAACGGAACTGCCCACGGCAAACTCCCTCCAGGACGTCCAGAAACACCTCAAAAAGATAACCTGGACCAAAGACGGCTTCTTTCACCTCTACGATGCCCTCAGCTACCCGCAGACGGTCTGGGCTAAGAAAAAGGATGACTGCGACGGCTTCGCCGTGCTGGCCGCCGAGCTGATCCAGCGCTTAAATCCCTCTCTCAATCCGGTACTGGTCACCGCCGCGGTGAGACCGCTGCGCAAAAGCCACACCGTCTGCGCCTTCAAGGACGGTCAGCGGCTCGCCTTCTTCGACAACGCCAGGCTGCGCCAAGGAGATTATAAAAGCTACGGGGATATTGTGGCCAAGTTCACCCAGCGCGCCGACAGGGTCGTCTGCTGGGATGTGGCCAAACCCAACACCCTGGAAACGCTGGAATTCCACCGCATCTGACGAGCCAGCTTCAAAGGAAGAGCCCGATGACAACGGATGCACAACTGGCCAAGAAGCTAACTGAAGGACACGAAAGCTACCTGGAAAGCGTCGGCGATGGCCTAGTTAAGAGTATCCTGGAAGGCGTCAAGGAAGGGGCGGCCGAGGGCCTGAAAAAGGGAGCCAGGGACGCCCTGAAAGAATGCCTGACCACAGGCTTGTCCAACGTCGAAGCGGCCGACATCAAGGACATCCTCACCGATATCCCCCAGGAAATCGTCAAAAGCAGCGTGAAAGAAGGGGCCAAACGTATCTTCAAGAAAAGCACCGAAGTCTATATAAAGAAAGCCTGCCAGAAGCTCATAAAGAAGATGCAGAAGGAAGGCGTTAAGCCCTCCCGGGAGGAGACAGACTACATCCTAGAAATCTTTAAGATAAGCGAACGGGAAACGCTGAAGCAAATAGTAGCCCGACTCCCCCAAAACCCCCTCTTCGGCGCCATCATAGCCGGAATGCAGGCGGCGCTGGAAGAGAGCCTGGAAAATAACTTCGCGGCCTGCGCCGAAAAAACCCACCAAGAGCTACGCTGAAGGCTTAAAAAAGGCGAGTAGAAATGACCAAGGACGACAAGACTAACGAGGTGCTAAAAAACCTGGTCAAAGAAATTGTAGGCAAGCTCGTCTACAGGCTCACCAAGGCGTCGGCAAAAAACGCGGTAGTCGGGCTGAGAAAAAAGCTAAAAGCAGAAGCTATCCGTAAGGTAGAAGATAAACTAAAAGAGACCACCGAAGAACGGCTCGAAGAGCAACTGGCCAAGAGCGGACGGAAGCTAGGTAAGGAAATCGCCAAAGACAACCCCCAGAGCGCGGACTATACAAGCCATCTTCGAAAAAGCTTCGAGAAAGACTGCACTAAGTTCCTCTCCTCTCTTAAGGGGATGTCAGCTATGGCCGTGACTCTTATAGCCGGCGTCTGCGCCCTAGTGGTTGGTGGAGCAATCGGTGGGGGAGTGGTCTACCAATATATCGAGCCGACACCTACACCCCAACCCGACCTGATAATCTCAGAGATTGCGTTCGAAATAGAGGTTATATCCACCGAAGAGCCCCCATCCGAACCAGAGTTCGCTCCCGCCAAGATCTACAACATCACCATCTACTATGTAATAGAAAATCAGGGCGAGGCGGAAGCGGGGCAAAGCACCACCCTCTTCTATTTCATTGGAGAACCCCTTACGGCTAGTGTCGGCCCCCTATCCCCCGGGGAAGCAAGGGGGGAATTTTCCCCCACCTTTTCGCTCTCAGAAGAGGACATTCTTCTTTATCTCTTTCTTCACGATAGAGTTGAGGTCAGGCTTTGCGCCGATGGTGGTAATGATGTAGAAGAGAGCAACGAAGAAAACAACTGTATAACTCTGGAAAGCAACATCCCCTACTAGCCTCCGATCACTAAACAAAAAAGGCGTTGGCATAAAAGCCAGCGCTCTAAACTTTCTGGTGGAGACGGGGGAGAGTCGAACTCCCCGTCCAAAAGAAGCTGCCCAGGATATACTACAGGCTTAGTCAGCTCTTTAATCTCGCCCGATTAACCTCTGCTGACCGAGTTTAGCCGGGCCAGTCGATAAATCTTTCGCACACCCTCACCGACGTCGGGGTGGCGGCACCTCAACTTTTCGACACCCGACCCCCACCCATTGAGGGGAGGTGGGGCGGGCGCACAGTCTAATTAATTAGGCTGCGTAAGCGAATTCACGTTCGCCAGTTGTTTTTTGCCGCCTGTTTAATGAGATAACGGCACCTCAGCCTGCGACCCTGCAACATACTTCCCCTGTCGAACCCGCGCGTCCCCCTGTTCAATTATTAAAGAGCCAAACGAGCTATCTTCCCCCCACCTCTCTCCGCTTAACCGCCCGTTGCATCTCCCTCTCCGCATCGCGGCGGGCGATAGCCTCCCGCTTGTCGTAGAGCTTCTTACCCCTGGCCGGGGCTATCGCGACCTTAGCCAGGTTACCTTTAATATATACCTTGATGGGTACCAAAGTAAAACCCTTCTCCGCCACCTGGCTGGTCAGGCTGTCGATTTGCTTACGGTGCAAAAGCAGCTTGCGCTTTCGCCTCGGCTCGTGGCTCATGTAGCTGGCGGCGTCATAGCGAGCGATGTGCGCGTTCTGCAGCCACAGCTCACCGCCTTCGGGCTGGATATAGGCATCGCCCAGGCTAACCCTCCCCGCCCGCAACGACTTTATCTCGGTGCCGGTCAGGGCGATGCCCGCCTCCACGCTATCGCCGATGTGGTAGTTGTGGTAAGCCTTGCGGTTGGTAGCTACTGTCTTAATCGCCACCATTGAATTATAGCACAGCTCAAAGTCGGGTGGGGTTTAATAAAGATAGCGGTGAGGCAGACGATGCGCTTCTAGCGGTGCTTGACCTCGTAGGAGCTGAAGATAAAGTCCAGGTCCTGCTCCAGGGCGGTAACGTTGGCTTTGGGGAAGAGCTTGTCGTCGATATCGATTATCAGCTTGGTCTCACCCCGGGCCGAGCCCACGATGTGGGCGCGAAGGCATTCCTTGCCCCCCTTAACCTTAAAGGTCAATACGCCCCGGGAGATAAACGACGAAGAGTCATCGGGCATCGAATATGTACTCTGCTTGGCTTCACCCACCTCCACCCCCTGCTTGAGGACAGAGTCCTTAATCTCGTCGTAGAGCAACTCCGGCTGGACCTGGCTGTATGTCTTTTTAATCTGCATCCTGGCTCCTCCCTATCCTTCTAACCTTATAATAAAGCTTCGGCGCATTTTTAGCAATGTAGTCCGCTGTCATTGCGAGGAGCGCAGCACAGACTGTCATTCTGAAGGAGCACAGCGACTGAAGAATCTCAAGAGACCCTTCGCTCCACGCAGGGTGACCGGAAAACGAAAGTGTCATTGCTTCCCTTAGTCATTCCCGCGAAGGCGGGAATCCAGCCTCTCTTTTCCCTTTTGCCATCCCCACCCAGGTGGTCTTCCCACCCCACCACCCTTAAAATAAAGAGTTAATAGAGGTCTAACCTCTATTGGGTGGGACGGGTGGGAAGAAAAACCTGGGGGTGGGGGGATAAGAGAGTTAAAGAGAGGTAGGACACTTTTTGGTGGGGTTTGGGTGGGAAAAGTAACTTGGAGTGGGGGGGGGAGAAGTCTATAGAGGTGACACCTCCGTATTGATATTGTTGCCAAGCGTGCAGTATGATATACTGTTAAACTGACTATAACATAACTAACTGGAAAGGAGACAAAGCTTGCCGGATACCGCCACTATAAAGGAGCTATTAGAAGCCGGTGCCCACTTCGGCCACCAGACCAGCCGCTGGCACCCGGCTATGAAGAAATACATATTCACCAAGCGCAACGGCATCCACATCATCGACCTGGAACAAACGGCGGCGATGCTGGATACAGCCTGTGACTTCGTGCGCGAGGTAGCCGCCGAAGGCGGCAACATCCTCTTCGTCGGCACCAAGAAGCAGGCTCAGGAGTCAATTGAACAGGAGGCCGAGCGCTGCGGCATGTTCTACGTCAACCAGCGCTGGCTGGGTGGGGTGCTGACCAACTTCGGCACCATCCAGGCGCGGATAGACTACCTCGTCCGCCTCGAAGACCAGCAAAGCCGCGGCGACTTCGAGCGCCTGCCCAAAAAGGAAGCACTCAAGTTAGGCGAAGAAATCGCCAAACTCAACCGCCAGATGGGCGGCTTCAAGGAGCTGACCAAGCTCCCCGACGCCCTGTTCATCATTGACCCCACCAAGGAAAGAATCGCCATCGCCGAAGCCAGGCGGGTGGGCATACCCGTGGTGTCCATAGTCGATACCAACTGCGACCCCGATGATATAGACTACCCCATCCCCGCCAACGACGATGCCATCAGGACCATCAAGCTGATATGCAGCAAGATTGCCGACGCCATTATCGAGGGCAAGACGGGCGGGGC
>CAYNFV010000033.1:0-11874 GCA_964396645.1 uncultured Dehalococcoidales bacterium | reverse complement strand
ACCGCTCGGCGGCCTATATGGCCCGCTACATCGCCAAGAATATCGTCGCCGCCGGACTGGCGGAAAGGCTGGAAATACAGATTGCCTACTCCATCGGCGTTGCCCACCCCATCTCCGTTTCGGTGGAGACCTTCGGCACGGCCAAGATTGATAACGAAAGCCTGCTCAAAATGATAAACAACCATTTCGACCTCAGACCCGAAGCCATCATCCGCACCCTCGACCTGCGCCGACCCATCTATCGGCAGACCGCCTGCTACGGCCACTTCGGCAGGACCGATATTGATTTACCCTGGGAAAAGACGGACAAGGCGGAGATGCTTAAAAAAGAGGCGGGGAAGTAATGAGTGAGCCAGCGGGGGATAGTAGTGAGCAGCGAGAAGCAGAAAGCTACCTCATAGAAAAACTTTCTAAAACTCTTGGTGTGCCGCTGACCAAAAGAAGGTTTACCCTAGACAACGGGAGTTGGATTGAACTAGACGGCTTTTGCGAGTCTCCCCCTGTGCTCTGTGAGGCTTGGGCACATGTCGGTCCTCCGAAAGGTGGTCAAAAGCACAAGGTAATGAACGATGCGCTTAAGCTAATATTCGTCAAAACTTTCCTTAAAGTAAAGGGGGAATGTATTCTTCTTTTCGCTGACCACGAGGCAGCTTTGCCCTTTCAGAATAATAGTTGGATGGCTCAATGCCTAAACGAATATAACATCACAATTAAGATAATAGAGCTGTCACCAGAACTCAGGACGAAGGTTTTACAAGCACAAAAAAGACAGACTCGTTAGTGTGGGACATTCTCACGTCGGATAACAGAGCGGAGCGGCGGGGTCTGGATTCCTGTTTCCACAGGAATGACAGAAATGTTTTAGAGATTGCTTCGCTTCGCTCGCAATGACAGCTGGTGGGGCTGGGGCGCAAACCCAAAATAAGGAATCTATAAAGGTCTAACCTTTATAGGGTGGGCCCTGGGTGGGACAATCACACCTACGCTAACAGAGTGGGGAGGTGGGGTGGAAACCCGCCCTCCCGCTAGGACAAAAAATGAAAAAACTACTCCTCGGCTGGAGCGGCGGCAAAGACAGCGCCCTGGCCCTCCACGAAATCAAAAAGAACAACGAATACCAAGTAGTCTCACTGCTCACCACCATAACCGAGGACTACGACCGCATCAGCATGCACGGCGTGCGCCGAATCTTAGTCGAGCATCAGGCAAAGTCACTGGATATTCCCCTCTATGAAGTCTTTATTCCCAAGACCTGCTCCAACGAAATATACGCCGATAAAATGAGCCAAGCCCTAAACCTGTTCAAGCAGCAAGGCGTCGAGGATGTAGCCTTCGGCGATATTTTCCTGGAAGACGTCAGGAAATATAGGGAAGAAAACCTGGCCAAGCTAAAGATGAAGGGCGTCTTCCCGCTCTGGGGGAGGGACAGCGCCGAACTAATCCGCGCTTTTATAGCTCTGGGCTTTAAGGCTGTGGTAAGCTGCATTGACACCAAGGTACTGGACAAGAAATTCCTGGGCCGGCAAATTGACAAAGCCTTTATTAACGAGCTTCCACCCGATATAGACCCCAGCGGCGAAAACGGAGAGTTCCACAGCTTCGTCTATGACGGCCCCATCTTCAAAGAGAGGATAGGCTACAAACCGGGCGAATCGGCATTGAGAGACTCCTTCTACTTCTGTGATTTAATCCCCGCTGACTAAGGTAAAGGGGGCTTCTTACCCCACAAAAACTTTGTTTTGCGGGGACCCCAATTTCGCCCCCTTAAAAACCCCCTAAACTCACCTCCCTCTTTTGAGCCATTGACTTAACCCGCCTAAATAGCGTAAGATTTCGCCAAACAGTTAGATATAATCCCGAAAAAGGAGGCCAAGATGTGGAAATCTAAAGGCATTAAGCTGGTCTTGGTGAGCCTGGTTATCCTCACCATGCTCATGGCAGGCGGCTGTTTCAACAAGCCACCGACCATCACTAGCCTCACCCCCAGCGCCACGGAGGTAGCCCGCGGGGGGAGCTGCACCGTAAGCTGCGTTGCCAGCGACGAGAACACCGATGACGTCCTCACCTATTCATGGTCAGCCACCGGCGGGGCCATCTCGGGAACGGGCAGCACCGTCACCTGGACGGCGCCGACAACCGAGGGAAGCTATTCCGTAACCGTGTCCGTCAGCGACGGTGAGGAAACCGTCAGCGACAGCTGTAATATCATGGTAGTCAACACCCCACCCGTTATCGCCAGCCTCACCCCCAGCAGCACCGACCTGGCCCCTGAAGCCAGCGCCACCATAGGCTGCGTCGCCAACGACGCCGACGGTGATACCCTCAGCTACGAATGGACGCCCACCGGTGGCACTATTACCGGAACGGGCAACTCGGTTAGCTGGGAAGCGCCGGCCACCGAGGGCACTTACAACATCAGCGTATCGGTGAGCGATGGCCACGGCGGCACCGCCAGCGATAGCGTTGAAATCACCGTCGAGATGAAATACGGCTCTATCGATATCAAGTCCAGTCCCGCCGGAGCCGCCGTCTTCCTCAACGGCGTGGATACGGGCAACATAACACCTTACGTTATAACCAACCTCACCCCCGGCAGCTATACCGTCGAACTGCAACTCTACCACTACAAATACCGCGAGCAGACGGTGCCGGTCACCGCTAATGAGACCACCTATCTCAACTGGCCGCTGACCCCTGCCCCCGAACTGACGCTGACCATCCAGCCCAACGCCGTTTTCGGTAATGACACCTATGTACTTATAGCTTCCCCGGACGGAAATTATGGAGACGACGATTGGATATTCGCCGGCGCCCATGTAGCCAGCACCTGCCGGGCATACCTGCAATTCAGCCTGGCCTTGCTTCCCGAGAATGCCGTGATAGTTAGCGCCAGAGTGGGTTTAAACTACATCTCAGACGACATCTCAACCCCAACGGCAATCGGGGCTTACGCAGTGCTGGGAGCCTGGACTGAAGATGGTGTAACCTGGAATAACCAGCCAGCCTACTCCACAACGCTCGAAGATAGTCATATTTTGCCAATTGCGCCGACAGGCAATTTCCACTTCTGGTATATTACCGAACTGGTGAAAAGCTGGTACGATGGCAGCCTGGCCAACTTCGGCCTGTTACTGAAATCCCTCGATGAGAGCGCTCTTGAAGGCTGGGCAGGCTTCTACTCTTCCGACTGGGGCACGTCTACCGAGCGTCCCAAGCTGGTAATTACCTACTTCGACCCGACCCCTTAACCTTGTGATAAGGAGAGCCTCCCTAAAAGGGAGGCTCTCCCGTCTCATACCTCAACCAGGTTGTCGCTAAAAGGAGAGACTGGATTCCCGCTGGAGTTTACCCCGTACGGGATACGGGGCGGGAATGACAAAATGGGGTGGGGAGAGAAGTATATAGAGGTTGTACCTCTGTAGGGTGGGCATTGGGTGGGAAAATAGTACTTACGCTAAACAGGGGGGTGAGGTAGATAGAAATAAAATTCGGCACCGACGGCTGGCGGGGGATTATCGCTCAGGACTTCACCTTCGATAACGTGCGAGCGTGCTCCCAGTCGGTGGCTGACTACCTCAAAAAGGCGAAACTAAGCCAGCGGGGGCTGGTTATCGGTTATGACAACCGCTTCGCCTCCGAAGACTTTGCCCGAGCCGCCGCCGAGATAGTCGCCGCCAACGGCATAAAGGTATACCTTTGCCCACAAGCCACCCCCACGCCGGCGGTAAGCTTCGGCGTCCTGGCTAAAAAGGCGGGCGGGGCTATAATTATCACCGCCAGCCATAACCCCGCCATCTGGAACGGCCTTAAATTCAAGACCCAAGACGGCACCAGCGCCCCCACCCAGGTCACCGCCCAGATAGAGAAAAACCTGGCCCGCATACTATCCGCCGACAAAATAAAGCGCCTGCCACTGCACCAGGCGTTAGACCGGGGAACAGTGGCCTACCTCGACCTGGCGCCAATCTATACCAAACAGCTGGCCGGGCTCATCGACCCCAAGCCGCTGCGCCAGTCCAAGCTCAAGGTAATCTTCGACCCCATGTACGGGACGGGTGCCGGCTATCTTAACCGGCTGCTGGACGGGGGAACCATGCAGCTTACGGAAATAAACGGTGAGCGCAATCCCCTCTTCCCCGGCATACAGCCCGAGCCGATTGCGGCTAACCTTAACAAGCTTACAGCGACAGTGCAAAAAGAAAGGGCAGACGTCGGCCTGTCCACCGACGGCGACGCCGACCGCCTGGGCATTATTGACGAGAAGGGCAACTTCCTCACCCAGCTCCAGGTCTTCGCCCTGCTCTGCCTCTACCTGCTGGAGGTGCGGGGGGAGCGGGGGGCTATGGTCAGAACGCTAACCAGCACCACCATGGTCGACCGCCTGGGCGAGATATTCAATGTGCCCGTCTACGAGACATCGGTGGGCTTTAAGTACGTCGCCCCCATAATGATGCAAGAAGACGCCATCATCGGCGGGGAGGAGAGCGGGGGCTACGGTTTCCGCGGGCACATGCCGGAAAGGGACGGCATACTGGCCGGCATCTATTTTTTGGACTTCATGCTCCAGACAGGCAAGACGCCCTCGCAGCTCCTGGACTATCTCTACAGCAAGGTCGGACCTCACTATTACCAGCGCCGCGACTTCAGCTTCCCTAAAGAGCAGCGACAGGCGATAACCAAAGCCGTCGCCGACAATCTGCCCCGGTCTATCGAGGGAGTCAAGGTGACGAAGATAAATACCAGCGACGGCTTTCACATCAAATTAGCCGACACCAGCTGGCTCTTAATCAGGTTCTCTGGCACCGAGCCCGTGCTCCGCATCTATGCCGAGAGCGACAGCCCGGTGCGGGTGGAAAAGCTGCTGGCAGAAGGTCAGAGACTGGCCGGTATCTAGAGGAAAAAAAGATGACAGAAAAGCTTCCCCGCAAAACCGAGAAGCCCTGGGGTTACGAGCTGCTCTTCGCCCTCACCCCGAAATACGCCGGCAAGCTCATCTTCGTCAGGAAGGGACACCGTTTAAGCCTGCAATACCACGAAAAGAAGGATGAGACCATCTACCTCCATCAGGGAAAGGTATTGTTGGAAATCGAGGAGGGGGGCAGGATGGTTTCAAAGACATTTTCGCCGGGCCAGTCGGTAAGGGTCCCTCCCCACACCCGCCACCGCCTGGAGGCTATCGAGGACAGTACCTTCTTTGAGGCCTCGACCACCGAGCTCGACGACGTTGTCAGGCTGGAAGACGACTACGGACGAGCTAACTAAGGCTTCTTTATTGACAAAGCCCCGGTGGGGCAAATACTCACGCACTCAGCGCAATTCCGGCAGCCCGATTTAGCCATCGGCTCGTCGCCGAAGGTAGTCATCCTGCGGTTGAAGCCGCGGTGGGCAAAGCCCAGGGCGTCGATACCCAGGCGCTGGCGGCAGAACCAGATACAGCGCCCGCAGAGGACGCACTTGTTGGGGTCGTAAACGAAGTCCTTACTGCTGTCGTCCACCTTAAGATTGCGCAGTATTTTCCGGAAACGCTTTGTCTTGAGCTTAACACCGAGGTGGGCGGCAATCTTCTGCAGCTCGCAGGCGCCGTTGGCCGGGCAGTTGGCGCAGTCCACTTCGTTGCTGGCCAAGAGCAGCTCCAGAGCGGTGCGCGCTAAGCGCAGAGCCATCGCCCCTTTGGTATTGACCACCATGCCCTCCTCTACCGTCTCGGTGCAGGCGGTGACCGGCTTGCCCTTTATCTCCACCCAGCAGAGGCGGCAGGAGGCATCTTGTGTCTCTTTCTCGCGGAGGGCGCAGAGATTGGGGATATAGATGCCGTTGTCCAGCGCCGCCCAGAGGACTTTCTGCCCCCGGGGGGCTTTTATTTTCTTGCCGTCGATGGTTAAAGCTACCGTCTTCATTTTATTATTTGTCACCAGGGGGCACCTCGCTGGGCGGCGAAAGCTTAATAATAGCGTTATACTGCGGCGGGCAGGAGGTCAGGCAGGTGCCGCACTTGACGCACTTCTCCTGGTCAACGATTTTATAGCGCTTTTTGGGGTGGCTGGATATGGCCTCCACGGTGCAGGTGCCGACGCAGGCATCACAGGAGCGCTCGCACTTCTCGGGGATAATGTAGTAGGCGATAAGCTCCAGGCACATCAGCGCCGGACAGCGCCCCTCTAGGATGTGCGCCTCGTATTCATCGCGGAAATAGCGCAACGTGGACAGTATCGGGTTGGGCGCCGTCCTACCCAAGCCGCAGAGCGAGCCTGCCTGAATATCCTCGGCTAATTCAACAAGCGTCTCCAGCTCTTCGAGCTTTCCTTTTCCTTTGGTAATATCGTCGAGGACGGATAGCATCTGCTTCGTCCCCAGTCGGCAGAAGGTGCACTTGCCGCAGGACTCGCGCTGGGTGAACTCCAGAAAATAGCGGGCTATTTCCACCATGCAGTCGTCCTCGTCGAGGACAATCATGCCCCCCGAGCCCATCATCGCCCCGGCCTCGGTCAGCGAATCGAAGTCGATGGGCAGGTCCAGAGCCGATTCGGGCAGGCAGCCGCCGGAGGGTCCGCCTATCTGCACCGCCTTGAAATCTTTACCGTTGGGTATGCCGCTGCCGACATCAAAGATGAGCTGGCGCAGGGTGGTGCCCATGGGCACCTCGACCAGCCCGGTGTTGACCACCTTGCCCGCCAGGGCGAAGACCGCCGTCCCCGGGCTGTCTTTAGTTCCTATAGTTCTAAACCATCCGGCACCTTTATTGAGTATCTTGGGTATAAAAGCCAGTGTCTTGACGTTATTGATAAGCGTGGGCTGGCCGTACAAGCCTTTTTCGGCTGGATAAGGGGGGCGGTGATTAGGGGTGCCTGCCTCACCCTCCAGCGAGGCGATTAAAGCGCTCTCCTCGCCGCAGACAAAGGCGCCCGAGCCCTGAAATACTTTTATGTCAAAGCTGAAGTCGCTGCCCAGTATATTATTGCCCAGTAATTTAAGCTTCTTGGCTTGACGAAGGGCAAACTGCACCCGGTGGACAGCCAATGGGTACTCGGCGCGGACGTAGATATAGCCTGCCCGAGCGCCGATGGCATAAGCGGCGATAAGCATGCCCTCGATTACGGAGTGGGGGTCGCTCTCCAGTATAGCCCGGTCCATAAAGGCACCGGGGTCGCCCTCGTCGCCGTTGCAGACTACGTATCTAGATTTACCGGGGGCATTGCGGCAGATGGCCCATTTTTCTCCAGCGGGAAAACCGGCCCCACCCCGCCCCCTTAAGCCCGAATTCTTGACCTCGGCGATGACCTTTTCCGGTTGCAGTCGTAGTACCTTATTAAGCGCTGAATAGCCGCTATTGGCGATGTAGTGCTCTATGTTTTCGGGGTCGATAAAGCCGCAATTCTTGAGGATGACCTTTTGCTCGAACTGGGCGCGGGGGAAATCGTCAAAGCTGGGGACAAGCTCGTTTTCGCCCATAGCGCCGAGGACGAACTCAAGGCAGGGGTCATCGCCCAGGATAAACTCCCTGACCAGCCTTCGGGCGATGACCGGGTTGACCTGTCGGTAAACGATGGGCGGATGTGGAGGCTTGCTGATAACAACTATGGGCTCGGCGTAGCAGTGCCCCATGCAGCCGACTTCGAAGACGGGACAGTCGAGGTTATGCTTTTTGAGCTCGTCCTTGATTGCCCGCAGCATCTTCAGAGCGCCGGCGGCGCGGCCGCAGGTGGCGGCGCCCACCATAACGATAGCCTTGGTCTCCTGAAGCCCCTGCCAGTGCTCTTCCGCCTGGCGTTTTATCTCATCAAAGGTCGCCGCCTTTGGCTGCCCGTTTTTTTTCACCGTTTCTCTTTTTCTCGCTCAAACGAGAGCAGTATGCCGTCCACCTTGGTCGGTTCTACCTGACCCTGGGGCTTATCATCCACCACCGTCACCGGCGCCATGACGCAGCAGCCGACGCAGGCGACGGTATCCAGGTCAAACTCCCGGTCGGGGGTGGTCTGCCCCCGGTCGATCTCCAGCCGCCGCTTCCAGGCGTCCAGCGTGATGTAGCCGCCCTTCATGTGGCAGGCGGTGCCTAAGCACACCCTTATCGAGTGCCTGCCGGGGGGATTGAGCCGAAACTGGTTGTAAAAGGTAACCACGCCGTAGACATCTATCTCGGGGATATCAAGGAAGCGGGCAATCTCGGTCATGGCCCCGCGGGGAAGGTAGCCAAGCTCCTTCTGTACCCTCTGCAGGATGGGGATAAGATTGGCTTTCCTTCGGCCGAAGCGGCCTATAATTCGCTTCGTCTCTTCTTTGACCCCGTCCTCTTCCTTCATCGTGTGAATTATATGACAGCCAGCCTGTCGTGCGCAACCGAAAAAAGGGGGCTGGCTTTAGCCAGCCCCCCCCTAAAGATTCGAGCTACTTTATTAGGATACCTTGGGCAGCTCCAGCATTGCCTTCCTCACCTCTTCTTCGGGATAGGCGTAATCGACCAGCTTGCCCGTTAGATAGGCGTCGTAGGCAGCCAGGTCAAAGTGCCCGTGCCCGCTGTGGGCGATGAGGATGGTCTTGGACTTACCCTCTTCCTTACACTTGAGGGCTTCATCAATAGCCACCTTGAGGTCATGGCAGGGCTCGGGGCCGGTGATAATACCCTCGGTGCGGGCAAACTTTATCCCGGCCTCAAAGACCTTGGTCTGGGGCTCAGCCTGGGCTTCAACCAAACCCAGCTTATGCAGGTGGCAGATGATGGGTGCCATGCCGTGGTAGCGCAGCCCGCCGGCGTGAATTGGGGGTGGAACAAAGGTATGCCCCAGGGTATACATCTTGAGCAGAGGGGTGAGACCAACCAGGTCACCAAAGTCATAGGTATACAAGCCTTTGGTCACGGTAGGACAGCTATCCGGCTCAACACAGATGATGCGCATATCCGGTTTCTTACCACTGATCTTGTCCCTAATCCAGGGCAGGAACTGCCCGGCGAAGTTGGAGCCGCCGCCGATGCAGCCGACAATGATATCAGGGTAGGCATCAGCCATCTCCATCTGCTTGCGGGTTTCCTCACCAACAATGGTCTGGTGGAGCAGGACATGGTTTAGCACGCTGCCCAAAGAGTAGTGGGTGTCCTCACGGGATACGGCGTCCTCCACTGCCTCGCTGATAGCCAGCCCCAGGCTGCCGGGACAGTCGGGCCACTTGGCCAGCATATCGCGTCCTGCCTTGGTATCGGGGCTGGGGCTGGGGACACAGTTTGCCCCCCAGACCTCCATGGCGATGCGGCGATAGGGCTTCTGGTCATAGCTTATCCTGACCATATAGACCTTGATTTCAATATCAAATAAGGTGCCCGCCAGGGCCAGGGCGCTGCCCCATTGTCCGGCGCCGGTCTCGGTGGTTATACGCTTGACACCTTCCTGCTTGTTGTAGTAAGCCTGAGCTACCGCCGTGTTGGGCTTGTGGCTCCCCGCCTGGTTGGTGCCCTCGTATTTGTAGAAAATCTTGGCCGGTGTATCCAGGGCCTTCTCCAGCCGATAGGCGCGGTGCAATACCGTAGGCCGCCAGGTGCGGTAAATCTCCAGCACCTCCTCGGGGATATCAATGTAGCGGTCGGTGGTGTTGACCTCCTGCATAATGAGCCCCATTGGAAATAGCGGCGTCAGGTCATCCGGCCCTACCGGCTTTCCCGTAGCCGGGTGTAATACCGGCGGCAGTGGCTCGGGCAAATCGGCCTGGATGTTATACCACTGGGTCGGCATGTCCTTCTGGTCAAGAAAAAACATTGATCTTTCCATCTTTCCCTCCTTTTTCGTTTAAAATAGATTTAGCGGCACTAAACTAAAAAACCCCCTCGCCTTAAAGGGGCGAGAGGGCTGCTCGCGGTGCCACCCTTCTTGGCCAGATGCCAACTGACCATCTCTTTGCGTATCGGCGATTGTTCCGATACCCTGGGGTTTGATAACGCTCCCCCGGCGACAAAGCCTACTCCCCTCTCCGCAGGGGTTTCGGTTTGCAGCTCCCAAGTCCATTCAGCCTCGGCGCCGGCGCCGGCTCACACCCTTACCCGACTCTCTCTAGCCCCGCTTTGAGGCCTACTAGTCTTGTTCACAGCCTTTGCCTTATTTCGCCCGATTATAAGCCAATATGCTAAAGGCTGTCAATAGTAAAGCTGCGGTACTTGTCAATCGGAGAGATTGGGCATATAATACGCAAATGGTGAAGGGTTATCTTCTCATCAAGCTGATACCAGGTTTAGAAGCCAGCGCCTTATCCCAGATCCGCGCCATTCCCGGCATCACCGATGTAAACCTGGTGTTCGGACAGTGGGACGCCATAGCCACCGCCGAAGCTAAATCCCTTTTTGAGCTTTCCAAGGTAATCGTGGGCGAGCTACGCAGTATTCAGGGAGTCCAGGACACCACCACCCTAGTGCAGGGCGAGCTCTAGACCAAGGGACAGAAGCGGTGCCGGCAGACGAGGGCTACTCCCGCTGACTTAGCGAACGGCGTTTGAACCTCTATTCTGGAGAAAAGGATAAAAGAAAATGCCGCCTATAGTTTCCATCGTCGGCAAATCAGAGTCGGGAAAGACAACCCTCATTGAAAAGCTCCTCAGGGAGCTGAAATCAAGAGGCTACCGGGTGGCCACGGTAAAACACACGCCCCAGAAGCTGAGTTTTGATGAGCCAGGCAAGGATAGCTGGCGTCATATTCAGGCGGGGAGTGAGGCTACACTGATTAGCTCCCCGGAAAAGGCGGTGCTCATCAAGCCCATCAGCACTAAAATCAGCCTGGAGCAGCTAGCCCGCCTCATCGGCGAGGACTACGATATTATCCTGACCGAGGGCTTTAAGGTGAGCGACGCCCCCAAGATTGAGGTGCACCGTAAGCAAGCCGGTCCGCCCCTGGCTTCGGTGAAAAAGCTCATCGCCATCGCCACCGACGAACCGCTGGGAACCAAGACCCGTCAGTTCTCGTTAGAGGACGCTAAAGGGCTGGCTGGCCTACTGGAAAAGGGCTTTATCACGCCGCAGCGGGAGCGAGTCTCCCTCTACGTAAATAAGAAACCCATAGTCCTAACCACCTTCCCCAAACAGATTGTGGCCAATGTCCTCCTGGCTCTAGCCTCATCCCTCAAGGGAGTGAAGAAGATCAAGAGCCTGGACTTCTTCCTCAGGAAGCCTTGACCTCCCAGGTAGTTTTCTAAACCCCACCTTCTTTAGCGTACGTTGCTTTGTCCCACCCTACCCTCCCTAAATGGGGTATAACCCCTTTAAGCCTCCCTCTACCCCACCCCATTTTGTCATCCCCACCCCGTATCACATACGGGGTAAACTCCGGCAGGGATCCAGACTGGTAATTAAAGGGGCTGGATTCCCGTCTTCACGGGAATGACAAGGTAGAGTTCGGAGACGAACCCCTACAGGGGGATATATAAGGGGTGCCACCCTTACAGGGTGGGTATTGGGTGGGAAAGAAAGACCTACGCTAAACAATGTGGGGGGTGGGGGCAACAGAAAAACGTTTGTCTAACCCTCCTCTCCCGTGCTAAAATCGTCAAAGGAATGACTCCAGAAAGCGAACTGCACCTGCGCCAGCTTACCATAGACGAGGCGCTATTCAAGCTCGACAAATACCTCAACGACGCCTTTATGGCCGGCTTATCAAAGGTGAGCATAATCCACGGCAAGGGCACAGGGACACTGCGCCAGGCCGTCCGCGAACAGCTGGCCAGCCACCCCCTGGTCAAGTCCTACCGCCCCGCCGGTTACGGGGAGGGGGGAGAAGGGGTTACCATTGTAGAGCTGGCCCAGAAGTAGTCATTGAAACTGGGGTGGCTTTTGGCTATAATGTATACTCCTAAACGTGGTGAGTGTAGCCCAGTGGTCTAAGGCGCCAGGTTGTGGCCCTGGAG
>CAYNFV010000032.1:0-11948 GCA_964396645.1 uncultured Dehalococcoidales bacterium | reverse complement strand
AAGCCTTTAATAAGGCCATTGAACTGAACCCGATAGATGCCGATGCCTGGTACAATAAGGGAGTCGTTCTGGAACAGCTCGGCCAGCCCGATGAGGCTAAAGAGGCTTATGCCCGGGCGGCTCAGCTAGACCCGCAATATGGGAAGGGGAAGGAATAAATGTCTCTCTTCATAACCTTTGAGGGAGGGGAGGGGGGTGGCAAGAGTACGCAGGCTGTTATTTTATTCCAGCGTCTGCGGAGGCAGAAAAAGTGGGGCGTCTCATATGCTCAGGAACCAGGTACAACACTTTTAGGGGAACAAGTCAGAGAATGGTTACGTGGGCGCGACCGACCCCTTGTTGTTATTCCGGGTGGACCAGCTCAGCTAACCTTTCCTCTTCTTGATGATGTGAATGGCAATCATCTGCCTGCTATTCATTTGCATGCCGATTCGCCCCATGCAGAACTGTTAGCTTTTACTCTTGCTCGTTCGCAGCTTGTTGATAACTATATCTTACCCAAATTGAAAAATGGGGGTATTGTTATTTGCAACCGATATTCTGATTCGACTACTGCATATCAGGGCTACGGTCGAGGACTGGATTTAGAGCTAGTTGAGATGGCGAATAATATTGCTACACATGGACTTAAGCCAAACTTGACCATACTCCTAGATATCCCGCCAGAGAAGGGGCTGATTAGAAAGTTTGGGGAGATCAAAAAATTTGAGCGAGAAGTGCTTGATTTTCATGAGCGAGTGCGGAAAGGCTATCTAGAGTTAGCCTCAGATGAACCAGAGCGATGGCTGGTAATAGATGCTACTCAAACAAAAGAGGAAATAGCCGAGATTATCTGGAAAAGGGTGCGTTCGCTCCTTTCGCGCGATTAAAAACCACCATATTGAACCACTGACGATTTTCTTTAGATACACGAGGGGTGCTTGATGGCAAAAAAGCGGGTTGCCGTAGCCATGAGCGGGGGAGTGGACTCCTCGGTGGCAGCGGCGCTGTTGAAGCAGGCTGGTTATGAGGTTAGCGGTATCCATATGGGGCTGGGAGCTGGCATTATGTCTGATAACCTGGCGCCTCTGGAGAGCACCTGCCAGCTATTGGGGGTACCGCTCTATAAGCTAGACCTTGAGAAGGAGTTCAAGGAGCTGGTTATTGACTATTTCTGCCAGGAATATGCCAGGGGACGGACGCCCAATCCCTGTGTGGCCTGCAACCAGTATGTGAAGTTCGGCATAGTCCTGGAGAAGGCGCTGGAGATGGGGGCAGACTGCTTCGCCACAGGGCATTACGCCCGTGTTGAAGCCGCTCCGGGGGGCTATAAACTGAAGAAAGCGGTTGACATAACCAAAGACCAGTCCTACTTTTTGTATAGTTTAGGACAGGAGCAGCTTAAACATCTGTTTCTGCCGCTGGGTGAAATGACCAAGGAGAGGGTCAAAAGCATAGCTAAAGAGCTGGATTTACCTAGCAGTGGGCATCGCGATAGCCAGGATATTTGCTTTATTCCCGATAACGATTACCGTGCCTTTGTCGCCGAAAACGTGCCCCTCAGAGCAGGGGAAATAGTTGACATAAACGGCAAATCATTGGGCAAACACGGGGGCTTAGCCCTCTACACAGTGGGGCAAAGACAGGGTCTGGGGCTCAGTTCAGACGAGCCGCTCTACGTGCTCAAAATAAACGCCGAGAACAACAAAATCGTGGTGGGGAGTCGGGAACAGGCTTTACATAACGTTCTAGTTGTCCGTAAATTAAGCTGGGTTTCGGGTAGTTCTCCTAAAGCACCGATGGAGATAATGGCCAAGATTCGTTATAGAGCGCCTGAAGCTGCCGCCGAACTCTATCCCAGTGACGATGGTGTCGAAGTCCGCTTTGTCGAGCCGCAGTCGGCGGTGGCACCGGGGCAAGCAATAGTCTTCTACCAGGGCGATGAAGTCCTGGGTGGGGGTATAATTGATGCCGTCCTTTATTGAAGAAAAACAACTGGCGGCGCAGGGCTACCGCCTTATTGCCGGCGTTGATGAGGTGGGGCGGGGAGCGCTGGCGGGGCCAGTGGTGGCCGCCGCCGTTATCCTGCCCAGTGATGTTGATATTGCTCAACTTGACGAGGTGAGGGACAGCAAGCTGCTCAGTCCCGTTAAACGCGAGATGCTCTTCCACCATATCTACCAGGTGGCTATTTCGGTGGGGGTTGGGATGGTGCCGCACTCCATAGTGGACAGCCAGGGGGTTGTCAGAGCCACCCGAATTGCCATGAAGCAGGCTATAGAGAGGCTTTCGCCATCACCGGAGTCGCTGCTCATCGACCATTTGCGCCTGCCTGAGCTAGGGCTGCCCCAGAAGGGCATCACTCACGGCGATAACCTCTGCTTATCCATCGCCTGCGCCTCAATTATCGCCAAGGTGGCCCGCGACTGGGTAATGGTGGAGCTCGACAGGCGCTACCCCGGCTACGGGATGGCCCAACACAAGGGCTACGGCACCCGTCGGCATGTTGCCTGCCTTTTGCAGCTGGGTGTTTGCCCCATCCACCGTCGGAGCTTCCGACCGGTTAGAGAGATAACACAGGGACTATTCAGCAGGGCTGATATTATATAAAGAAACGGAGTATTTATATGAACAAGAGTGAGATACTGGCTTTCCTGAACGCCAACCCGACCTGCTTCCTGGCTACGGTAGAGGGGGATAAACCCCACGTTCGCGCCATTGGCATGGTTAATGCCGATGAAGACGGTATCATAATCGAGACCGGCACCTTCAAAGACATGTATAAACAAATGGTGGCCAACCCCAACGTGGAGCTGTGCTTCTATAACGCCAAAGATGGCACCCAGATAAGGGTGAGCGGCGCCGTGGAGCCGGTGGATGATAGGAAGTTGAAAGACGAGATAATCGCCCAGCGCCCGTTCTTAAAGCAGCGGGTAGCCGAAGGGGGCTACGAAGCCATGGGGGTATTCCGCCTCAAAGGGGTCGCCTACGTCTGGAGTTTTCAGACCGGTAATGAGCCCAAGAAATACGTTCAGCTATAGGGGAGATTGCTTTGCCTTTGGCTCGCAATGACATTTTTCTGTTGTCACCCTGAGCGTAGCGAAGGGTTTCTTGAGATTCTTCAGTCGCTTAAGCTCCTTCAGAATGACAGTAAGGTTTAGAAGTGATGAAACGCCGAGAGACGGGTATACTGGGGGAAAGGCTGGCTAAAGACTACCTCAAGGGGCATGGCTACCGCATCCGTGAGAGCAACTACCGCTGCCCTGAGGGCGAGGCCGACATCATCGCCGAGCATAAGGGCTACCTGGTCTTTGTCGAGGTAAAGACGAGGCGGAGCCTTGAGTTCGGCAGCCCCGAAGAATCAATCACCGCTGATAAGAGAGAAAGATTGCGGGCGGTTGCCGCCCGCTACCAACAGGAGCACGATAACCTCCCCCAGCTTTGGCGCATCGATGTCGTGGCCATAGAGCTCGACCAGAAGAATAAGCCCTCGCGGATAGAGCTCTTTGAGAATGCCGTAGGCGAGGACTGACACTTTTATCTTTAATTGGCCTGTGCTAGAATCTTTATATGCCAAACCAGAGACAGCGCATTATTGATGCCAACCTCAACCGCGCCGGCGAGGGGTTGCACCTTCTGGAAGAGCTGGCGCGGATGCTGCTCAACGACGCAGCGCTGACGCAGCAGCTTAAAACCATCCGCCACGAAATCCTCAGGGGTGATTTAGCCTTTAACCAGACGCTTATCCAGTCGCGGGACTCCGAGAGCGACGTCGGCTTCGATATCGAAGTGGCGGAGGATAAAAAGAGGGAGCTGCCGACAATGGTGGTGGCTAACGCCCGCCGCGTACAGGAGGCGCTGAGAATCTTAGAGGAGATGGCTAAGGTACCCGGCACCACGCCCGAACTGGACGCCGACAAGTTCAAACAAGCCCGCTTCGCCCTCTACACGATAGAGCAGGAATTGCTCTCCAGACTGCTGCGACAGGATAAAAGCGCTAAGATAACGGGGCTTTACGCCATCATCGATAGCCAGCTATTGGGTAAGCGCAATCATATCAAAGTCGCCGAGGAGCTGATTAGGGGTGGGGCGGGCGTCATCCAGCTGCGCGATAAATTCACTCCCAAGGCGGAACTGCTGCCCATCGCTCAAGAACTGCAAAAGCTCTGCGCTGGAAAGGGTGTGCTCTTTATTGTCAATGACCATCTTGATATAACCTTAGCCTGTGGCGCCGACGGACTACACCTGGGGCAGGAGGATTTGCCTATATCTATAGCCCGACATCTGCTACCGATGGACGTAATATTGGGTTGCTCGGTTAATACCGTCGAGCAAGCTAAAGTGGCCGAAGCCAACGGCGCCGACTATATCGCCGTGGGCTCAATGTATCCTACGGGGTCGAAGGAAAAGCCCAGAGTGGTGGGGGTGGGTAGGCTGAAGCAGGTGAGAGAGGCGGTGAGCCTGCCACTGGTGGCTATCGGGGGTATAAATAAAGATGACGCCAGCGAGGTGGCGGCTAACGGCGCCGATGCCGTGGCCGTCATCAGCGCCCTGCTGGAGGCTAAGGATATTGCCGAAGCCGCCCGCAGAATAATAAAAAGCTTTGAGGCCGGAAAATGAGTGGACTGACCGATAACCTGGAGCCAATCGCCGAAAAGATTAGAGACGAGCTGGCGGCTAAGGACGCCGCCAGAGAGAAGGTACTGCCCCGCTGCCGTGACGCCATCAGGCACTGCAGCCAGGCGATACGCGCCGTCCACCGCCAGGAGTTCGACAAGGCTAAAGAGCTACTAAAGTCTACCCGTAACCTCTTAGGCGAGGCCGAGAAAGCCTGTTCGGCGTATAACGAGCTCGGCTACGCTGGCTTTGTCCGCGACGCCCAGAAGGAGTTTGCTGAGGGCAGCATTACCCTGGCGCTGGTGACGGGGAAGCCACTGCCAACGCCGGAAGAGCTGGGCGTCGATGTCGTTTCCTATCTTAAAGGAATGGGCGAAGCCGTCGGTGAGCTGCGGCGCTACCTTCTGGACAGCATGAGACGGGGCGACCTCTCCAGCGGTGAGGAGCTGCTGGCGGCTATGGATGATATCTACAACACGCTGGTGACCATGGACTTTCCCGACGCCATCACGGGTGGCTTGCGGCATACCACCGATATGGTGCGCGAGGTGCTGGAAAGGACGCGCAGCGACCTGACGCTGGCTATGGGGCAGAAGGGGGTGGTGGATAAACTGGATGAGCTGTCCACGGGGAAATAGTGCCCAATCCCGTTTTTTTTTCACTCGGGTAAAATGACCCTCATTTCTTGACCATAATTCGCTCAGTATGTTAAGATAGTTTGATTTATCCAGCGACGTTTTTCCATCCTTAACCCATGGATACGGACGAGTAAAGGAGGGCAAAGTGGAGCCCAAGATCGGAGTTTACATCTGTCATTGTGGGACTAACATTGCTGGGACGGTTGATGTTGAGGCGGTCACCGAGTTCGCCAAGACCCTGCCCGCGGTAGCCATTGCCCGGCACTATACCTATATGTGTTCTGACCCGGGGCAGGACCTTATCCGGCAGGATATCAAGGAGATGGGAATCAACCGCGTCGTGGTGGCTTCCTGCTCGCCGCTGATGCACGAGCGGACCTACCGTCGGGTCTGCCAGGAATCGGGGCTGAACCCCTATCTCTTTGAGATGGCCAACATCAGGGAGCACTGTTCCTGGATAACCGAGGATAAGGAGGCGGCTACCGAGAAAGCCAAGGCGCTGGTTAGCGCCGCCGTCAGGCGCGTTTACTACCAGGAGCCGCTGGAAACCAAAGAGGTCCCGGTCAACCCCAATACCCTGGTGGTCGGGGGTGGGGTGGCCGGCATCCAGGCGGCCCTGGAGATTGCCGATTCCAAGCACAAGGTCTACCTGGTGGAGAAGGAGCCCAGCGTCGGCGGGCACATGATACAGCTGGACAAGACCTTCCCCACGCTGGACTGTTCCGCCTGTATTCTGACCCCCAAGATGAGTCTGGTGGGCGCCCACCCCTACATCGAGCTGATGTCATACAGCGAGGTGACCGGTGTCGAGGGCTATGTGGGCAATTTCAAAGCCAAGATAACCAAGAAGGCCCGCTATGTTGACGTTGATAAGTGCACCGGCTGCGGCGAATGCTCCGCCGTCTGCCCGGTTACGGTACCCAATGAGTTCGACCTGGGGCTGGGCAACCGCAAAGCGATCTACCGCCCCTTCCCCCAGGCTGTGCCCAACGCCTTTACCATTGATAAAAGAGGCTTGCCGCCCTGTAGGGTTGCCTGCCCGGCCGGAGTTAACGCCCAGGGCTATGTCGCCCTTATCTCTCAGGGCAAGTTCAAGGAAGCGCTTGAGGTGCTGCGGCGGACAATGCCCTTTGCCGGCGTTTGCGGGCGGGTCTGCACGCACCCCTGTGAGAAGGACTGCGAACGGGGCAAGGTTGACGAGCCCGTTTCCATCCGCTCGCTGAAGCGCTTTATGGCCGACTACGAGCTGAACGTGGGACGGGAGAAAGCCACTCCGGTGGAGAGGACTAAAGAGGATAAGGTAGCCGTTATCGGCTCGGGTCCGGCGGGCTTAGCCTGCGCCTACGACCTGATAAGAGAGGGCTATCCGGTTACTATTTTCGAAGCCGCCCCCAAGGCGGGCGGGCTGCTGCGCTACGGCATCCCTGAATACCGCCTGCCCGATAGGGTGCTGGATAACGAAATCAACTATGTCAAAGAGCTGGGGGTGGAGATAAAGCTCAATAGCTCGGTGAAGAGTTTTGAGGACGTCTTTAACCAGGGCTATCAGGCGATATTCCTGGCGACCGGCGCCTGGGTGAGCCAGAAGATGGGTATTCCCAATGAAGATGCCAAGGGTGCGCTCCACGCCCTCGACTTCTTAAACAGGGTGAACTCAGGGACTAAGGTCGCCCTCGGTGAGAAAGTGGCCGTTATCGGCGGCGGCAACGCCGCTATCGACGCTGCCAGGGTCGCCCTGCGGCTGGGCGTCAAAGAGGTCAACATCGTCTATCGGCGCTCCAGAGCCGAGATGCCCGCCGAAAGCGGTGAGATTGACGAAGCCGAAAAAGAAGGCATAAAGCTGCATATCCTGGCGGCACCGGTTGAGGTTATTACCAAGGGCGATAAGGTGGCTGGTATCAAGTGCATCAAGATGGAGCTGGGCGAGCCTGACGAGAGCGGCCGCAGACGCCCGGTGCCGATTAAGGGCTCCGAGTTCGAGGTGGACGTTGATAACGTCATCTTCGCCGTGGGGCAGGGCGTCAATAAGGAAGCGCTGCCCAAGGAGCTGGAGTACACGGGGTGGAATACCGTAGTCGTTGACCCCACCACCCTGCAGACCAATATCGAGGGCGTTTTCGCCGGTGGTGACGTAGTCTCGGGTCCCTCCGATGTCATTGCTGCTGTCGCTGCCGGTAAGGAAGCCGCCATTTCTATTGACCGCCACCTGAGGGGGGTTGACCTCAAAGAGGGTCGCCCCATTCCCATGGAGAGGGTAAAGGACGTGCCCAAGGAGGGTGTTGCCGCCAAGCTGAGGCAGGATATGCCCACCCTGGACGTTAGCAAGCGAGGCGGCTTTGCCGAGGTCGAGCTGGGCTTCGACGAGAAGGCGGCTATTGAGGAAGCCAAGCGCTGTTTGAACTGCGGCGTTTGCTCGGAGTGTATGGAGTGTGTCAAAGCCTGCCAGGTAGGCGCCATTGACCAGGATATGAAAGAGGAGACGGTGGAGGTGGAGGTAGGCAATATCATCATCGCCACCGGTTACGATGCCTTCGACCCGACCCCGCTCTACCAGTATGGCTACGGGCGGCTGGATAACGTACTCACCGCCTTAGAGTTCGAGAGGATGATTAACGCCTCGGGGCCGACGGCGGGCGAGGTATTTCTCAAGGACGGCTCCCACCCCAAGACGGTGGGCATTATCCACTGCGTGGGCAGCCGGGATGAGAAATACCACGAGTATTGCTCACAGGTATGCTGTATGTACTCAATGAAATTAAGCCACCTGATAAGGGAGCACGTGCCCGGGAGCCAGATATACGAGTTCTACATCGACCTCAGGTGCGTAGGCAAGGCCTTTGAGGAGTTTTACAACCGCGTCCTCGAGGAGGGGACGATATTCATCCGCGGGCGTCCCGGTGAAGTAACCGATATTGCCGAGACCCCGGAGGAGGAAGGCAAGCTTATTATCATCGGCGAGGACACCCTTATCGGGCGTCAGCGCCGCGTTCCGGTGGATATGGTGGTCTTGAGCACGGCGCTACAGCCGAGGGAGGACGCCGACAAGGTCGCCCACCTGTTCTCTATCAGCCGCAGCGCCGACGGCTTCTTCCTGGAGAAGCATCCCAAGCTTGACCCGGTAGCCACCATGAGCGACGGCATCTTCGTCGTCGGCTGCTGCCAATCGCCCAAGGATATTCCCAATAGCGTGGCGCAGGCTTCGGCGGCGGCGGCCAGGGCGCTGGCTATGATTAGCGCTGGCTCAATAGAGATTGAGGCGGCTACGGCCGAGGTTAACGAGGAGCTCTGCTCCGGCTGTAAGACCTGCTCCGACCTCTGCCCGTTTAATGCCATCTCCTTTGACGAGGAGAAGATGGTAAGCCGGATCAACGAAACGCTTTGCAAGGGCTGCGGCGTCTGCGTCGCCGCCTGTCCCAGCGGCGCTATTAAGGGCAAGCACTTCACCGCTGAAGAGCTTCTGGCTGAGATAGAGGGGGCGTTGGTATAAACCAGCCTCAGGACATAGAGAAAAGGAGGCGTCTAAATGGCCGAGACAATGGTCGAAGCTCCCGCTGCCGACGTGAGCTTTATTAACGAAGTCTGCGCCATCCCCGGCGGCGAATCGATTAATTCCTGTATTCAGTGCGGGGTGTGCACCGGCTCCTGCCCCACCGCTAACCAATGGGACTACCCACCGCGGCGGGTAATTGCCATGGTGAGGGCGGGCTTGAGGGACGAGTTGCTCTCCAGCAACTCCATGTGGTTCTGCGTCTCCTGCTATTCCTGCACGGTGCGCTGCCCGCGGGATATTAAGCCCGCCGACATCATGCACGCATTAGAAATTATCGCTATCCGCAGCGGTAAGAGCACCAAGCAGAGCAACACGCCGATTATGTACCGCTGCTTCGTCGATTCGGCACGGAGCAACGGGCGGGTCTATGAGCTGGGGATGATGATTAAGCTCTTCCTGAAGACTAACCCCTTGGCCGCCCTCAAGCTGGCGCCGGTGGGGTTGGGTCTGTTCTTACATAAGCGCTTGCCATTGAAGCCAAGCCGGATCAAGGGAATGAGCGGGCTCAAAGCCATCCTGAACAAAGCCAGGGAGCTGGGAGGTGCCAAATGAAGTATTACACCTATTATCCTGGTTGTTCGGCGGAGGCGACGGCCTCTCCCTTGGGCATTTCGATAGCTCCGGTAGCCAAGAAGCTGGACATGGAGCTCGCCGAGCTCGAAGACTGGAACTGCTGCGGCTCCACGCCCTACTGGTCGGTGGACAAGCTGGAGGCGGCGGCCATGGCCAGCCGCAACCTGGCGCTGGCTGAGAAGCGTGGCTTCGACCTGGTGACGCCCTGTTCCAACTGCTTCGTTATCCTGCACGAGACCAATAATTACCTGAAAAAGCTGCCCGAATTCAAGGAGAAGGTGGACAAGGCGCTGGCGGCGGGCAAGATGAAGTACAACGGCGGCGTCAAGGTACGCCACCTTGCCGAAGTCCTTTATACCGATATTACTCCCGAAGGCATCGCCGCCAAGGTAACCAAGCCGCTTAAGGGCTTAAAGGTGGGCGCCTACTACGGTTGCCAGTTGGTTCGTCCCGACGGCTTTGACGACCCCGAATCCCCCCACTCCCTTGACGAGATTATCACGGCGCTGGGTGCCGAGGCCGTTGACTGGGAGATGAAGGCGCGCTGCTGCGGCAGCTCGCTGGTTATGCCCGAGCAGGAGGTCGCCCTGGGGCTGGTCAATAAGCTGCTCAAGAACGCCACCGAGCACGGGGCGGAGTGCCTGATTACCCCTTGCCCCCTTTGCCAGATTAACCTCGACGCCTACCAGAGCGTGGTCAACAGCCAGTTCCATACCAAATACAATATCCCCGTGCTCTTCGTTACCCAGCTAATCGGGGTGGCCCTGGGCATTCCGGCTAAAGAGCTGGCCCTATCGGGCAATATCGTATCCCCGATGAAGGTGTTAGCCCCCTATCTCTAGTCTTAGAGGGTGAGAATATAACTGCCAAAGAAGGTTTGTCCTTCCGCTGGAGCTATTTTGCCGTCCCGCTGGTCGTTCTTCTCCTGGTGGTAGCTCTATCCGCCTACTTTTATCACCTTCTGCCCGCCGAGGTCGCCGTCCGCTTTGATAACGGTCTGCCCGACGGCTGGCTCAGTCGGCAGATGACCCTGGTCCTAGCGCTGCTGCCTCAGCTTCTGCTGACCCTGGTGGCGCTGGCCCTCGCTTTTGTGATGACCCGGCTCGTCAGCCGCTTCTGGTCGTCAGAGGCGACAAGAGCCAATCCTAAGGCCATCGTGGCCCTTATGGGCAATATGATAGCCCTGCCCCAGCTTGTTTTCGGCTTTGCAATGGCCGATATTTTTGTTTACAATGCATACCAGATTCACCTGCCGCCTTTGTGGATATTCGCCGTGGGCTTTATGGTGGTGGGGGGTATTGTTATCGGGGTGGTCTTTGTCCGGGCGATAAGGTGGGATTGGGGCAGATAACCGGTAAGGAGAGGGCTAGTGACTGAAGCCAAGTCAAAGGTTGATATGGAGAAGCTGGTTTCCCTATGCCGCCGCCGCGGCTATATCTTCCCCAGCAGCGAAATCTACGGAGGGCTTTCCAGTTGCTGGGACTACGGGCCGCTGGGGGTGGAGCTGAAGAGGAACATCAAAGACGCCTGGTGGCGGGCGGTGGTGCAGCAACGTGACGATATGGTGGGGTTGGACGCTAGCATACTGATGCACCCTAAAGTTTGGGAAGCCAGCGGCCACCTTGAGGGCTTCAGCGACCCGCTGGTGGAGTGTAAGAGCTGCCACCTGAGGTGGCGCAGCGATGAATTAAAGAACGACAAATGCCCTGAATGCGGCGGCGAGTTGACCGAACCCCGCCTCTTTAACCTGATGTTTAGGACCTTTGTCGGGCCCATCGAGGATGAGGCCAGCGTGGTCTATCTGCGCCCGGAGACGGCGCAGGGCATGTTCGTCAACTTCGAGAATATATTAAATACCACCAGGAAGAGGCTGCCCTTCGGCATCGCCCAGATAGGTAAGGCCTTCCGCAACGAAGTCACCACGGGCAACTTTATCTTCCGCTGCCGCGAGTTCGAGCAGATGGAGATTGAGTTCTTCGTCAAGCCGGGCACGGATAAAGAGTGGTTCGACTACTGGGTCGAGGAGCGCCTGAAATGGTATATGAGCCTGGGCGTCAGGAAGGAAAACCTGAAGCTGCGCCAGCACACTAAGGAGGAGCTGGCGCACTACGCGCGGGAGTGCTACGACATCAACTACCTGTTCCCGATGGGCTGGGCGGAGCTGGAGGGCATCGCCAACCGCGGCGACTTTGACCTGGTGCAGCACGCCAAGTTCAGTGGTAAGAACTTAAACTACTACGACGACGAGACCAAGGAGCATATCGTCCCCTATATCATCGAGCCCTCGGCGGGGGTCGACCGCACCGCTTTGGCCATACTCTGCGACGCCTATGACGAGGACATCGCCGACGGCGAGCCACGCGCGCTGCTCCATCTCCACCCCACCATAGCCCCCATAAAAGTAGCGGTGCTCCCTTTAAGTCGCAAAGAGACGCTGGCGCCGCTGTCTAAAGAGGTCTACGAGGAGCTGCGCCAGTGCTGGATGACCGCCTTCGATGAAGCCCAGAGTATCGGGCGGCGCTACCGCCGACAGGACGAGATAGGCACGCCCTTCTGTGTCACCATCGACTTCGAATCACTGGAGGACAAGC
>CAYNFV010000031.1:0-11999 GCA_964396645.1 uncultured Dehalococcoidales bacterium | reverse complement strand
TCGGCGGCGGAGCCAGGGAGCACACGCTGGTCTGGAAGCTGGCTCAAAGCCCCAAAGTCAATGAAATCTATGCCGCCCCGGGCAATGCGGGCACGGCCCGGATTGCTCATAATATAGATATCAAGCCCACTGATATCGATAGGCTGGTTGAAACAGCCGAGGAGAAGGGCATTGACCTCACTGTGGTCGGGCCGGAGGCGCCTTTGGCCGAGGGCATCGCCGACAGGTTTTTGATTCGGGGACTACAGATTTTCGGCGCCACCAAACAAGCCACCGAGATAGAATCGAGCAAGGTCTTCGCCAAGGGATTAATGCAGAAATACAATATCCCCTGTGCCGGGAGCGCCAGCTTCTCCGACTACAAAAAAGCCAGAGAATACCTACAGAAGCAAAAGGCGCCTATCGTGGTCAAGGCCGACGGGCTGGCGGCGGGGAAGGGGGTCATCGTCGCCCAGTCTATGAAAGAGGCGATGGCGGCATTGTCAAAGATAATGGAAGAAAAAGCCTTCGGTGCCGCCGGCGACCGCGTTCTCATTGAGGAATACCTGTCGGGCCGGGAGATGAGCGTCTTCGCCTTCAGCGATGGACGCACCGTAGTCCCCATGATGGCGGCCTGCGACTATAAGCCCGCCTTTGACGGCAACAGGGGCCCCAACACGGGGGGCATGGGCAGCTACAGCCCGCCACCCTTTTTGACTCCGGCGCTGGCCAAAACGGTGAGAGAGAAAATAATGGAGCCGACGGTAAAGGCGCTGCACGAAGAGGGCAGGTCCTATCGGGGCGTCCTCTACGGCGGCTTGATGATTTCTGACGGCAGTCCCAAAGTGCTTGAGTTCAACGCCCGCTTCGGAGACCCCGAGGCCCAGGTTACCTTACCATTGCTTGAGACCGACCTGGTGGATATCATGCTGGCGGTCAGCGACAACCGCCTCGACCAGGTTAAAATTGAGTGGAGCGACGACGCCTGCGTGGGTGTGGTCATGGCTTCGGGCGGCTACCCTGGGAGCTATAAGACCGGCTTTCCTATCAATGGGCTGGATAGTCTGGATAAAGACATCGTCGTCTTTCACGCCGGGACCAAGCTCGGTGATAATGGCCAGATTTTGACCAGTGGTGGCAGGGTACTCACCGTGATGGCCAGGGGTAAAACTCTTAACGAAGCCCGTGAAAAGGTCTACGCCAATATATCCCGCATTCATTTCGAAGGCTGCCACTATCGTAAAGACATTGCTCTGTTAAAAGAATAAACCTCGAAGGGAGTTAATAAATGAAGAAATGGCTTATAGTTGTCGGGTTGGCAATTCTGCTGTGCCTGACGGTGGTTTCGGGCTGCACGGCGACCAATTCGGACGAAATGCCGGAGGAAGCCCGGCTTTATCTGGAACTGACGCTGGTTAATCTGGAGTCTGAGGGTGAGACTGACGTCGCCTCCGCCATAGCTATGGAAGAAGTGCTCATTGAGCTTGAAAACAATGCCCTTCTGAACGCTTTTTATGACTACCAGCTTTGTGAAGATGCGGAGGCTGATTACTACTGGGAGCAGTTCATAGACACCTGGGCCGTAGAGCTGCAGGGCTACCTGGAAGAGCACGGGGGATGATATAAGACCGGGCTACTATATACATTTATAATAATCTACATTATTATATATAGTGTTTCCCGCCCTTCAAGGGAGGTAGATGAAAATGCCGCTGGTCGCCGTCGTTATGGGTTCCAAATCGGATACCGAAGCCATCAAGCCCGCGCTGGATATTCTGCAAGCCCTTGGCATCGAGCACGAGGTTAACGTTATCTCTGCCCACCGCACCCCCGAAAAAGCACGGGAATACGCCCTCTCGGCGCGGGAGCGGGGTATCGAGGTCATCATCGCGGCGGCGGGTGGGGCAGCGCACCTGCCCGGAGTATTGGCCAGCTGGACGACACTGCCCGTTATCGGTATACCCATCGCCAGCGGCGAGCTCAAGGGCGTCGACGCCCTCTACTCCATCGTCCAGATGCCCGCCGGCATACCCGTTGCCACCGTGGCTATCGGCAGCGCCGGCGCCAAGAACGCCGCCTATTTAGCCGCCGAAATACTGGGTATAAAGCATGATAAAATAAGAAAAGCCTACGAAAAATATCGCCAGGAGTTGCAGAGAGACAAGGGTTCCAAATAGGGGAAGATGGAAGGGGCTTCACCCCTTCAAAGATGTCATTGCGAGGAGCGTAGTGACGAAGCAATCTCTAGGATTTCTGTGGGATTGCTTCGCCCCGATTTCATCGAGGACTCGTAATGACGAGTTGGATAGGGGGGGTGAGGTTGATAAATAACCTCGAGGAGACAACAAATGATTGAGCGCTATTCCAGGCCCCGAATGAAACGAGTCTGGTCAGACGAGAATAAGTTCGCCAAGTGGCTCCAGGTGGAGATTGCCGTCTGCGAGGCGTGGTCGGAGATGGGCGTTATCCCCCGCAAGGACCTCTCCAAGATAAAGCTGGCGCGGGTCAACCTCAAGCGCATGGAAGAAATCCTAAAAGAGACCCACCACGACGTAACCGCCTTTCTGGGCTCGGTATCCGAGAGCCTAGGGGAGGAATCGCGCTTTATACACCTCGGGCTTACCTCTAACGATGTTATCGATACCGCACTCAGCCTGCAGCTGCTGGAGGCGACGCAAATACTGAGCGAGGACATAAAGGAGCTAATCACGGTGCTGGCGCAGCAGGCCATCAAACATAAGTACACCACCATGATCGGGCGCACCCACGGCATTCACGCCGAGCCCATTTCCTTCGGCTTCAAGCTGGCGCTGTGGACGGACGAGATGAGGCGCAACCTGCACCGGCTGTCTGAAGCGGAAAAGGTCATCTCGGTGGGCAAGATTTCGGGGGCGGTGGGTACCTACGCCACGCTGGCTCCCGAGGTCGAGGAAAAGGCCTGCGCCAAGCTGGGGCTGACGCCGTCGCCTATTTCCAACCAGGTTTTGCAGCGCGACCGCCACGCCCAGTTCGTGACCACACTGGCTATAATCGCCAGCTCGCTGGAGAAGTTCGCTACCGAGATTCGGGGGCTGCAAAAGACCGAGACCAGGGAGGTGGAGGAGCCATTTGCCGCTAGCCAAACCGGCTCTTCGGCCATGCCCCACAAGCGCAACCCTGAGCTTTGCGAGCGCGTCTGCGGCATCTCCCGTTTGGTGCGGGGCTACGCCCTGACCTCGATGGAGAACATCGCCCTCTGGCACGAGCGCGATATCAGCCATTCCTCCGCCGAGCGCGTCATCCTGCCCGACTCCTGCCTGGTGCTGGACTATAGCTTAAGCATCTTCACCTCGGTGATGAAGGGACTTACCGTCTTCCCGCAAAAGATGAAGAAGGACATGGATATTACGCGGGGCCTGATCTTCTCCCAGCGGGTGATGCTGGCCCTTATCGATAAGGGCTTGAGCCGGCAGGAGGCCTACAAGCTGGTGCAGCGCAACGCCATGAAGTCCTGGAAGGGGGGCAAGAACTTCCTGACGCTGCTCAAGGCTGACACCGAGGTTAGTGCCGTCCTGCCCGCCGATGAGCTTGAGCCCCTGTTCGACGAGCAGTACTACCTGCGCTATATGGACATTATCTTCGGGCGCCTGGGTTTGACCGAGTCTCAGTGGCAAGGAGATGTGATGGGGCCCTCCGATTTTGCCCCCCGCTCGATATGATGGCTGACTCCGTTCTACTGAAAACCGAGCTGCCCCTGCCTATGTTCGTCAGGGGTAAGGTGCGCGACAGCTACGACCTGGGCGAGCGGCTGCTCATTGTCGCCACCGATAGAATCTCCGCCTTCGATGTCATCCTGCCCTGCGGCATACCCAATAAGGGCAGGGTGCTCAATAAGCTCTCCGCCTTCTGGTTCAACCAGACTAAGGAGTTCATGCCCAACCACATGATTGAGTCCATCGACGACATTGGCTCGCTTAAGGCTTATCTCCCCGCCGGCATTAGCCCTCCCTCTTACCTGGCTGGGCGGTCTATGGTGGTCAAAAAGGTCAAGCGCATTATGGTGGAGTGCGTGGTGCGGGGCTATCTGGCCGGCTCGGCCTGGGAGGAATACCGCGAAAAGGGCACTATCTCCGGCCTGAAGGCGGTCAGTGGACTGAAAGAAAGCCAGGAATTGCCCCACCCCTTATTCACCCCTACCACCAAGGCGGAAGAGGGACACGACCTGCCCATGTCCCGCAAGGAGATGAAGAAACTGGTCGGCGAGTCGCTGGCCGACGAGCTGGAGGAGAAGAGCCTGGCAATATATAACTACGCCCGCGGCTATGCCATCGCCCGGGGTATTATTATCGCCGATACTAAGTTTGAGTTCGGCCTCGACGGAGATAAGTTGATCCTCATCGACGAGCTCTTGACCCCCGACTCCTCCCGCATATGGGAGGTCGACCTGTATAAGGTAGGCCAGTCGCAGCCCAGCTTCGATAAGCAGCCGGTCAGGGACTGGCTCGCCCGTTCGGGGTGGGGTAAAAAGCCCCCCGCCCCCATGCTCCCCGATGAGGTTATCGAGGCTACCGCCAAACGCTACGAGCGGGCTTGCCAGAGACTGACCGGTAATAAACTTTAGCGATTAAAACCACCAATTTTGAACAGGAGAGATAATATGCCTGAAGAGAAAGAAATCCTCGAATACTATGCCGATAACTTTATGGTTGCCGGCGGCCCCTACGGCGCGGTGATTAACTTCGGCGAGAGCCCACCTGAGCCCGGCCCCGGCAAGACGGCGGCGACGGTAGTCCGGATTCGGATGAGCTACGAGCACATCAAGGCGATGACCTTCGTTATAGCCCGCCACATTAAGAAGGTGGAGAGGGAAAACGCCGTCTCCTATCCGATACCGGCCAAGGTGCTTTCCAATCTGGGCGTAGCCAAGGAAGACTGGGACGCCTTCTGGGAAAGCTCCAACTTTCCCATGTGATTCTTGGGAGCTAACGGGGGTAAACCCGCCCCTCCAGCCCCGACTCCATAAGCACATCCTCAGAGAGGTAGAGACGGCCGCTCTCGGTGCTCTTGACGATTCCCGCCTTTACCAGCGCATTTAGGGCGTGGGGTTTGAAATCGCGCGTGTGGAGCATCCTTTCAGAGAAGGTGCGCGGATTGAGCCCCAGCTCGTCAATCGTCTTGGCCGTCTTTTTGTCGAGGGCACTGTTCCTGCGGAAGATGGCTATTACCTGTTGGATGGCTCTCTTTAAGCGCCAGCGGGGGATGACGTACAGTCCCAGAATGAGCAGGATAATTATCAGGACTATGGTGGCCAGGGTGTATAGACTCAGCGCTATTCCTCCAGCATTCCCTTGGTGGTGGGCAACTCGCCTGCCAGCTTCTCATCTATACGGGTGGCTATGTCCAAGGCTCTACCCAGGGCTTTAAAGAGGGCTTCCGCCTTGTGGTGGTCGTCGGCACCATTTGTAACCTTGGCGTGTAGGTTAATCCTAGCTTCATTGGCAAAGGTTGTCAAGAAGTGACTTATAAGTTCCGGGGGAAATCCTAACAACTGCCATTGCTTACTGTTTCGACTGAAGCGTAGGTCTAAATCAGTATATGCCCGCCCGCTGATATCCACCGCCACCATGGCCCGGGCATCGTCCATAGTTACGGTAGCATCACCCATTCGGGTAATACCACGCTTATCACCCAATGCGTTATTAAAAGCTTGTCCTAAACAAATTGCGACGTCCTCTATTAGGTGATGTTGGTTACCATCGATGGCAGAAGCGGATACCTTCAAGTCAAACCTGCCATGCTGGGCAAGTTGGGACAGCAGATGATCAAACATGCCCATACCATTGTTTATCTCAGCTTTGCCGCTGCCGTCAATCTCTATTTCTAAGTTTATATCCGTCTCTTTTGTTTGGCGAAGGGTGCTCCAATATCTTTTCCCGTTACTATTTCGCTTGTCTTTTAAGGTAATCAATCCCCTTCCATTATTATCTAACCACGCAAGTATGCCTCTATAGAAATCGGCGCCAACGGGCTTCTTCCCATTTTTAATCAGGTTGTATGTTTCTCTTCTAGTGTACCCGATTAGTTTCGCCATCTCGGCGTCGGAGTATCCATTGCTCTCTTGTATTTGCTTTGCCTTTTCTACAATTAGTTGGTCAATGTTTGTTTTTTCAACAGGGCTCATTTCCAGCCTCCTGTTAGGCGTTTGTTTCCGGTAGTGTTAATTTTTGATAACATATTGTTAGATATTAACAACATATTGTTAGTTATTATACACATTACCTTACTGTTTGTCAAGAGGGTAGTGGTAGTAGTCATGGTAGTTGAAGGAGTGTTGTTAGTTATTATTAACATATTGTTAGTTATTGTTCACACTGCCTTACTGTTTGTCAAGAGGGTAATGGTAGTAGTCATGGTAGTTGAAGGAGTGTTGTTAGTTATTATTAACATATTGTTAGTTATTGTTCACACTGCCTTACTGTTTGTCAAGAGGGTAATGGTAGTAGTCATGGTAGTAGTTAATGATGATGATAATGATTATGACGATGACAATGATAAATAACTCCACCACCATCCACCACTACCGTCGTCGTTGTCATCACCACGGTATCACCATCGGGAAAAAGGAAAGAGGGGCATTGGCCTCTCTTTAAAATGCCTACCGAATAGGTGTTAATCCCCCCCCACCTCTTTGAGCGCTTTAATCACGGCGTCGGTGTGCCTGGGCCGGCCCACGCTGATGCGCAGGGAGTTCTGCAGCCGCGGTATATCGAAGTAACGAATAAGTATTCCCCGCTCCTCCAGCTTCTTCTGAATTTCGGAGGCTTTGCCGTTGAGCACGTGGCAGAAAACAAAGTTGGCTTCAGAGGGGAAGGGTTTGAGCCAGTCTAGCTTGGCCAGCTCGTTAAAGAGCCGTTCCCTTTCGGCGACGATGGCTTTTACGTTTTTCATCAGGTAGTCGATGTCTTTCAGCGACTCGCGCACCGCCACCCGCGCCGCTATATTCACGTTATAGGGCTGTTTGATTGTCTGCAGATAGCCCACGATTTTAGGGTGCATAAGGCCGTAGCCCACCCTCAGGCCGGCCAGCCCCGCCCACTTGGAGAAGGTCCTTAAGACCAGCAGGTTCTCATATTTGGGGACGAGGGGGGTAACCGTTTCCCCGCTGAATTCGACATAGGCTTCGTCGGAGATGAAGGGCACCCCGGTCTCGATAAGCTCCAGCACGTCCTTCTGGGGGGTGGGGGTGCCGGTGGGGTTGTTGGGGTTGGCCAGTATTATCAACTTGGTCTTCTTGGTGATGGCCTTCTTGACTGCCTTAACGTCGACGCGGTATTCCTCATCGCGGGGCACCTCGACCAGCTTACCCTTGCAGAGTATGACGCCGAAGCGAAACATATCGAAGGTGGGCACAAGGTTGATCACCTCGTCACCGGGTTCGATGAAGAGGCGTAAGATAAGGCCAATGAGCTGGTCGCTGCCGTTACCGACGACGATGTGTTCGGCGCTGACGCCGGTGTAGCCCTCCAGCATTCGGCGTATCTCGGTCTGGCCGGCGTCGGGGTAGATATTCAGGTAGGGGTATTCGCTCAAGGCTTGGTTTACTTTGGGCGAGCAGCCGTAGAGGTTCTCGTTGGCGTCCAGCTTGATGATGCCATTTATGGGCATCTTAACCCTCTCAGCCAGCAGCTCCAGCGCCTTGCTGGGGATATAACCGCCAAAGGCAGCCAAATCCGACCTTATCATCTTGGTTATTCTTTCTCCAGACATTCCTTTTGCTCCCTTTCCTAGTCCATATAAACAAAATTCCCTCCGCTTGGAGGGTTCTGTTCTGGTTTTGGGATTTTTAATTTTTTGCTTTTTGTTGCCGTATACTACCCTCCAAGCGCTCGGTTGCGCCTGGTAAACACGTAGGCGTAATAATAGTAGTGTAGGGTAGTATTTAACATTTCGCTTTGGACTCTAGCACAAGCGGGTATAATTTGTCAATATTTCACCTTAAGCGCTTCTCTATCGCTCTGGCGTGAGCCTCCAGCCCCTCGGCTCTGGCTATGGTGGCCGCGGCTTTAGCCAGCTTCTTGAGCGTGCCTTTATCTGCATCGACGACGTTGATGAGCTTGACGAAGTCGAGTATATTAAGCGGCGAGCTGAAGCGGGCAGTAGCGCTGGTAGGTAAAACGTGGCTCGGCCCGGCCACATAGTCGCCCAGCACCACCGTGGCGCTGTTACCGATGAAGACACAGCCGGCGTTGCTTATGCGCTCGATATAGGCGTCGGCATCTTTTATCATCAAAGCCAGGTGCTCAGGAGCGTATAGATTAGCCAGTTCTATCGCCTGGCCGATGCCGTCGACGACGGCAATCAACCCCTGGTTCTTTATGGCTTCGGCGGCGATATCACGGCGCTCCAGGCTCTTTAGCTGCTGCTCCACCGCTTTAGCCACCTCGGCGGCCAGCCCTGCGGAGTCGGTTACCAGAATTGCTGAAGCCAGCGGGTCATGCTCCGCCTGAGCTACAATGTCGGCGGCGCAGTAGGCGGGGTCGGCGTCTTCGTCGGCGATAATGAGCACCTCGCTGGGGCCAGGCAGGCTATCGATGCCCACGGCTCCGTAGACCGTCTTTTTAGCCAGGACGACGAAGATATTGCCCGGCCCGCAGATTTTATCAACACGGGGTACGGTCTCCGTGCCATAGGCAAGGGCGGCAATAGCCTGAGCACCGCCCACCGAAAAGATGCGGTCAACGCCAGCGATGTCGGCGGCGACCAGTGTTGCTGCCGGCACCGTCCCGTCGGGGTGGGGTGGGGTGGCCAGTATGACCTCTTTGACGCCGGCAATGCGGGCGGGGATAGCCGTCATCAGCACCGTTGATGGGTAGCTGGCGGTGCCACCGGGGGCATAGGCGCCGATGCGCTCAATAGGACGTATCAATTGCCCGAAGCCCTTCTTGGCGGCCAGGCTCCAGATAGCTTCCTTCTGTTTCCGGTGGAAGGCGCTGATGCGCTCGGCGGCGAACTTGAGCGCGGCAAGCAGTTCCTTATCCGCCTCCACATAAGCGCTCTTTATCTGCCTTTTGCTCACCTCAAGCGAGCTGAGCTTGGCCCGGTCGATCTTAAGGGTGTAGCTGAAGAGGGCGGCGTCGCCCATAGTTCGCACGTCGTCAATTATCTGCGCCACCGCTTCTGCGGGGCTCATTTCGGATCCGAACACTTGTTTTATCCGCTGTCTCAGGGTGGGCGAGTCGGGGCTGAAATCGGTGCCCGGTTGCCGTGCCAGCAGCGCTTTTGCCTTCTCAAAGCCTTCGATAATTCTCATCGTATCTCCTCGGCGGCCCTACGCAGGGTTTTGGTGATAGACTCCATCCTCTTCTTCTTAGCCGGGCTGGCCACCTGCCTGGTGCCGCCGATGAGGCAGGCCGTCGATTCGAAGAGGGTGTCGATAATCTTCAGCTTGTGCTGGGCCAGGGTACGCCCGGTCTGGGTGTTCTCAATGAGCAGGTCGGCGTCCTCGGAGAGGAATGCTTCGCTGGCTCCCCAGGTCGGAATCAGCCGATAGCGGTTGAGACGGTTGTCGCGGGCGTAGCTATCGGCGATATTGATGTACTCCGAAGCCACCCGTATTGGCGATGCCCCCTCGGACTCGCTCAGGTCACGGATGTCGGCGATGTCCCGTTCCTGGCTGACCACCGCCACCACCTTGACCCGCCCCAGCTTCAGGTCGACTAATTCCTTCACCGGGCTGGAGGGGAACTGGCAGAGGTGCTCGGTGAGCCAGTCCCGGCCGGTGATGGCCAGGTCGAAGTTATCGTTGGCGACCTGCAGCGGCATGTCCTGGGGCCTGATTACCTTAACGCTGACGCCTTCCCGGTCAATGTTGGGCCGGCGGTTGTCCTTCTCTGAAGGGTAGTCGTCGAGGCGAATGCCCGCCTTGTCCAGAAGTTTTCGGGTGTGCGCCTGCTGGTGCCCGTCGGGTAGGGCCAAGCGTACCACGTCTTTATCTACTTTAGGATGCTGAACTGCCTTCGTCGGCTGACGTTTTTCTGCCTTTGGCGCCGCCTTTTCCGGTATAAGCGCCTTCTCGATTGGGGCGACCATTTTATCCAGCCCCTTGGTTTTCCAGCTGTGGCGGTTGGCGATTAGGAAGGCGCTGACGCCGAGGACGCGGCTTATCGGCGCCAGTGAGAAGGGGAAATCGTCGTCGGCGCCACCGACCAGCGCCAGGTCGGCGCTCTCGGGCGGATAGACCTCGGCGCCTCCCCAGAGGGGAAAGACGCTGAAGTGCCTTAACTGCATGTTGATGGCGAAGGACTCAGCCAGGTTGGGGTATTCGCTGGCGATGCGTATCGTGCCCGGTCTGGCTCTTAGCGATTCCACGGTGGCTTTGCCCGCCGCACTGGCGGCGTAGAGAGCGCCCTCGCCGTACTTCAGGTTTTTCACCTTCATCAGGTCGCTGCTGGGGTATTTGGCCAGTAGCTCTTCAATCCAGTCCGAGCCGCAGATGCCCAGGTCGTAGTTGCCGATGGCGACCTGGATGGGTATATCCTTCTCGTGGAAGACACGGGCGGAGAGGTGGGGAAGGGTCTTCGATTCGATGTGGTAGAAACGCGCCTGCTCCTGGTAGCCGTCGAGTCCCCACCCCGCCCGTGAGAGAAGGGCGGCAGTCTCCTCCAGCAGGCGGCCCTTGGGCAGCGCTATTTTTGTCTTTTTCGTCTTCATCACTTTAATAAGGCTAAAAGCTCATCGACGGTCTGTGCCGTCGCTTTCTGCTTTTTGGCCTGGTTAGTCACTATAAACTTTGGCTTGTCCTTGACCTCCACCGTCCAGTCGAAGTCAGCCTCTTTCTGGACGCCGAGGTAACACTCCGCCCGGTAGCCGGCTTTATGGAGTTGTCCGGCGATGTCGAAGCCCTCTCTGGCCGACTCCGCCCGGATTAAGATACTCGGCGGCTGGGGTGTGCTCAGCGCTTCCGGCTTTATTAAGTCCATCAGGCGTTCCAGGTAGAGGGCGAAACCGGAGGCGGGCACGTCCTTGCCCCCCATCAGCGGAATAAGGGCGTCGTATCGGCCCCCGCCCCCTATCTTCTCCCCAGCTTTGAAAATCTGAAAGATCACACCGGTATAGTATTCGAAGCCCCGCCCCGAGGCGATGTCAATCCGGTAGTCGTAGCCCATTGCCTCCAAAAACTCAGCGATGCGGGTGCAGTTTTCGATGTAGGGCCGGCACTCGGGCAGGTCTTCGGCGAAAAGCTTTTGCAACTCTTTAGAGAAGCCCGAAGGCTTTCCCTTGAGGGCGAGCAGTGAATCAATAGTCTTCTCCAGTTCGGGCCTCTTGAGCTTCAGTTCTTCTAATGCCTTCATATCCCCATCCAGGATGCGGTCGAACATGCCGATTTGCTCCTCGGCGCTTAACTCCATGCGGGCCAGCAGCGCCTTTATCAGCCTGGCGTGCGACAGCCTCAGCTCGATGCCCTTAATCTTTAGCTCACGCAAAACCTCCAGCGCCAGCATCACCAGCTCTATATCGGCTAGCGGCGGCTTGGCGCCGATAAGCTCCGCCCCACACTGCCACCGCTCCCGCGTCTTCTTGCCCGTCGCCTCGAACATAAAGACATTAGCCACGTAGAAGAGCTTGGCCAGCTTCTCCTTGGCCATGCTGTCAATATATAGTCGGCTGATGGGTATGGTGCCGTCGGGTCTCAAGACCACCCTTTCCCCGCTCCACCCGTCCCAGTCGAGGAAGGAATATACCTTGGAGAGCATGCCGGGGGTAAGCGTTCCCGTGGCGGTGAAGAGGTGCAGGTATTCTAGGGTCGGCGTCCTCACCTCCCGATAGCCCCACTTCAGGCAGCAGTCCCTGAAGGCGCTTTCGATGAGGCGAAAGCTCTCCATCTCCTGCGGAGAGAGGTCGCGGGTGCCTTTAGAGCGCTGGATTTTCATAGTTGGTAAATTTTAGCACTACTACTCTGGCTATTCAACCAGATGGGTTAGCTCCCCCTTTATGAAAGGGGGATTAAGGGGGATTTTCGCTTTCTCCACCCAGCCCCACCT
>CAYNFV010000030.1:0-12036 GCA_964396645.1 uncultured Dehalococcoidales bacterium | reverse complement strand
GTTCGGCAACGGCGGTAACCATCGAGTCGATACTATCCAGGCGGTTGTCCAGCATGTCGAGGCGCCGCTTGATTCGTTCGATGTCCGGCGCCTTGCCGGCTCCGGCTGCCGCGGTTTTAGTAGCTTTCTCCGCCAATCAGACACCTCTTAGGGGAATTACGACAAGCTAATTATATGTGCAAAAAATGACGATGTCAAAGCCCCCCTTATTATGACTATGTCATTGCGAGCGAAGCGAAGCAATCTCATCCCCACCCCACTCTGTTAGCGCACGTTTTTCTTTCCCACCCTGCCTTCGCCGAAGCGCCTGCCCGCCGCACAAGGCCTTGGCAGGCGGGGCTACGCGCAGGCAGGCCAATACCCACCCTATAAGGGTGGTGCCCCTTTTATATCCCCCTGTAAGGTTACGCATCCCGACTTCACCCTGTCATTCCCGCGCTCCATTTTGTCATTCCCGCGCAGGCGGGAATCCAGGTCCTCTTTTCCCCCGTCATTGCGAGGCGCGCAGCAACGAAGCAATCTCTCTGTTCACCCCACCCCCAGGTTTTTCGCCCCACCCAAAACCCGCCCTACATAGGTGTTACCTCTGTAGACTTCTCCCCCACCCCACCATATTTGGGGGGGTTAAAGGGGGCAAATTCAGGGTCCCCGCAAAAACGAAGTTTTTGTGGGGTAAAAGCCCCCTTTTACCTTAAAAGGGCGGTGGGCGGGAATAGATATAAAACAAGGCGGGGTGGATGGGATGAGGTTTACCAAAACCTCACCCAAAATCTATTGATTTCTTAAAAACATCGTCCTATACTAGGGAATAAAAAAGTATTAAGGAGGGAGCCAATGCCCGAGATAGAAATCGGCAAGATAAGTGACTTCTTCGCTCGGCCGGTGGTGGCTGGTATCGAGATGAGCGGCAGCATCAAAGTGGGCGACAAGATCCATATCAAGGGCCACACGACCGATATGGAATTTACTGTTGACTCAATGCAGATTAACAACGTCAACGTTACCGAAGCCAAGGCCGGGGACTCCGTTGGCATCAAGGTCGAAGACCGGGTAAGGCGGGGTGATACCGTCTATAAGGTCACCGACTAAAAACCAATCTCAAATTTAGAAAGCGAAAAATATGGCACTAAAGGTACTGATAGAACGGCACGTAAAAAAGGGTAAAGAAGGCTACCTCATCGAACTTTTAAACAACCTGCGAACCGAGCTAATCGAGCAGCCGGGCTATGTCTCCGGTGAGCTGCTCCAGAGCCAGGAGGACAAGTCCACCATCTTTGCCCTCAGCACCTGGCAGAGCGACCTCGACTGGCAGTCCTGGAAGGGCGACCCCAAGCGTTTGGAGCTTGAAACCAGGATTGAACCCCTATTAACCGAACCGTCCAAGTTGACCGTGGCTACATCCTTTTAAGCGGCTAGGCTATACCCTTCATAAGGTTAGCCATCTCGATAGCGCTGACCGCGGCTTTAAAGCCCTGGTTCCCCTCTTTGGTTCCGGCCCGCCCGATAGCCTGTTCCAGGGTATCGGCGGTAACCATGCCGTAGATAACCGGCAACCCCATCTCCAACCCCACCATGGCAATCCCCTTGGTCACCTCGGCGGATATATAGTCGAAGTGAGGCGTATCCCCCCGCACCACCGCCCCCAGGCAGATAACAGCGTCATAGCGCTTGGTCTGGGCCAATTTCTTGGCGATGAGGGGGATTTCGAACGAGCCCGGCACCCAGGCGACGTCGATATCCGCTTGGGCTACGCCGTGGCGAAGCAGGGCGTCCTGCGCCCCGTCGAGCAGCTTCTGGGTAAAAAACTCGTTGAAACGGGAAACGACCAGCCCGAACTTCAGCCCCTTCCCCACCAGCATTCCTTCGATAGGCTTGCTCATTGCTTTCTCCTTAATTATATTAATTATCGGCGATATCGGGTATCTCCAACCGGTGACCCATCTTCTTCTGTTTGGTCACCAGGTAGTTGCGGTTATAGGGGTTGGGGGTAATAATAATCGGCACCTTCTCCACTACTTTGAGCCCATAGCCCTCCAGTCCGATAACCTTCTTGGGGTTGTTAGTCAAGAGCCTGATTTCACTCAAGCCCAGGTCGGCCAGAATCTGGGCGCCGATGCCGTAGTCCCGCAAATCGGAAGGGAAACCCAGGGAAAGGTTAGCCTCCACCGTATCCAGCCCCTCGTCCTGAAGGGCGTAAGCCCTTATCTTATTATGGAAGCCGATGCCCCGCCCCTCCTGCCTCATATATAGGAAGACGCCCCGCCCCTCCTTGGCGATGCTCTCCATAGCCATTCCTATCTGGTCGCCGCAGTCGCAGCGCAGGCTGCCGAAGACGTCACCGGTGAGGCATTCGCTGTGAACGCGGACTAATACCGGCTCTTCGCTATCCAGGTTGCCCATTACCAGCGCCAGGTGCTCGTCGGGGTCGATATCGCTGCGGTAGGCGATGGCGGTGAACTCACCGTATTTTGTGGGCAGCTTGGCCTCGGCCACCCGGTGTACCAGCTTTTCGTGGCGGCGGCGGTAGGCAATGAGGTCGGCCACCGATATTATCTTGATGTCGAACCTGTCGGCAATCTCCTCGAGCTGGGGCAGCCGCGCCATGGTGCCGTCCTCGTTCATAATCTCGCAGATAACCCCGGCCGGATAGAGACCGGCCAGCTTGGCTAAATCGACGATAGCCTCGGTCTGCCCCGCCCGCACCAGCACCCCACCCTCTCGGGCCCGCAGCGGGAAGATGTGCCCCGGCCGGACCAAGTCATCGGGCTGGGTAGCGGGGTCGATGACCGCCTTGACGGTCTGCGCCCGGTCGGCCGCCGAGATGCCGGTGGTGGTGCCCTGCTTGGCGTCCACCGAAACCGTAAAGGCGGTGCCGAACTTACAGGTGTTCTCGTCGACCATCAAGGGCAGTTGTAGCTTATCCAAACGTTCGCCGACCACCGGCAGGCAAACCAAGCCCCGGCCGTATTTGGTCATAAAGTTAATCGCCTGGGGGCTCACCTTTTCCGCCGCCAGCGCCAGGTCGCCCTCGTTCTCCCTGTCCTCGTCATCGACGATGATGACGAACCGCCCCTCTTTTACATCCTTAATCGCTTCTCTAATAGTTGATAATCCCATATTTACTCTCCTCATAAAGTGATAATCCACTCACTTTAAGGCTTGCTCTAACTTGCCCAAGACATGATCGACTAACTGAGCCCATGCCTTATCGTCTCCTCCCAGAAATTTCCCAAGATAATCGCTTAGCTTTTTGTCTTCCATGTCCTTAGCTCTGCTCAATAATTCTATCGGCCATTCATCCTCATTCGCAAATTTGAAGCGGCTAGCGAGAGAAGCTCGTTTAAAAGCAGGATAGAAAAGAATATCTAGAAACTCAACATAAGCCAATGCTATTAAGGGTGTATTTATTAACCTCACCCCCTTTTGACTTCCTCGCAAACACCTCCCAGAATTAACCTACCAGGAAGCCGTGCTCCTGTAAAAAGTCTAAAGTTATACCGCCGCTCTGCGGCTTATTCAATTGTTCCACATATTTGGCAATGATGTCCACTTCCAGGTTGATGACATCGCCCACCCCCCGACTCCCCAACGTAGTATGCTCCCGCGTATAGCCAACTATTGAGACCCGGATGGAGCTATCGTACTGTGAGACAACGGTCAGGCTGACCCCATCCACGGCGATAAAGCCCTTCTCCACGATATAGGGCATGAGGCGGGACGGGACGGCGAAGCTGATTAGTAGAGCCTCGCCGTTGCGGCTCACCGCGCTTACCCTGGCCTTATCATCGATATGCCCCTGCACAAAATGTCCTCCCAGTTTTCCATTTGCCGACAGGGGTCGCTCTAGATTGACGCCATCTCCGGGGTGCAAAAGCCCCAGGTTGGTCCTATCCAGTGTCTCCGGCATGACCTCGGCGGAAAAGGACTCATCGTTAAGAGCGGTCACAGTCAGGCAGACGCCGTTGACGGCCATGCTGTCGCCTTCCTGCATGCCTTCAAGAACACTTTCAGCAGCAATGGTCAGGCTTCCTTTTGAAGCCGAGACAACCTTACCTATTTCTTCTACGATTCCGGTAAACACAATAGCGCCTCGCTATTTGGCGACGTAGCCGCTGACCATCAGGTCGTCCCCCAGCCTCCCCACCTTCACCCTCTCCAAACGGAACGCCTCGGTAACCTTACTCACCCCTTCACCGACCACCGCCGAGCGGGCATTGGCCCCCCCGATGATAATGGGGGCGATAAAGGCGATGACCTTATCCACCAGCCCATTATCGAAGAGAGAGCCGAGCAGTATGCCACCCCCCTCCACCATAACGCTGGTGATTTCCCGCTTGCCCAGGTCTCTAAGCAATATCTCTAAATCAACCTTGTCGTACTCTTGGGGCGGCTCCATCACCTCGGCGCCGGCCTTTTCCAAAGCCGCCCGTTTTTCGGGATTGATCCTTTGCCCCACCACCAGCAGCGTCTTCCCCGGCTCGCTGAACACCTTTGAGTCCAGGGGTGTGCGCCCTTTGCCGTCCACAATAACCCGCAGCGGCTGCTTTCGGGCTACTCCCCCCTTCCCCCCGCTACAGCGGGTGGTGAGGTGGGGATTATCGGCCAGCAGCGTATTGACCCCGGCCATAATAGCGTCGCTGGTATAGCGCAAACAGTGGACATATTTCCTCGATTCGGTACCGCTAATCCAGCGGGAATGCCCCTCTTTGGTGGCGATTTTACCGTCCAGGCTCATGGCGAACTTGGCGGTGACGAAGGGCATGCCCGTGGTGATGAATTTGATATAGGCCTCGTTGACCTCCCTGGCTTCCTCTTCGTGCTCGCCCAGGGTGGTCTTAATCCCCGCCTTCTCCAGCTCCTTTTGTCCCCGCCCCGAAACCACCGGGTTGGGGTCGAGCATAGCCATGTGTACCTCGCCGATGCCAGCGGAGATAATCGCCTCGGTGCAGGGCGGCGTCCGCCCGTAATGTGAGCAGGGCTCCAGCGTGACGTACATGGTGCCCCCCTCCGCCCCCTTCCCCGCCTGCTTTAGGGCAATAACCTCGGCGTGGTGGGAGCCCGGCGGCTGGGTATAGCCCTGCCCGACAACCTTGTCCCCCTTAACCACCACCGCCCCCACTGCGGGGTTGGGGCTGGCCTGCCCCAGAGCCAGCTTGGCCAGAGAGAGCGCTTGTTCCATATAGCCCATAGCACCGCCATTCTAACACCTGCCTCAAAAAAAGTGCAACTCCTACTGTCATGGCGAGGAGCACAGCCTAGTCTGTCATTGCGAGCGGAGCGAAGCAATCTCTCTGTCAACCACCCCACCCCGTTTTATATCTTTTCCCACCCACCGCCCTTTTAATGTAAAAGGGGGGCTTCGCCCCCCTTAAAACCCCCCAAAAAGGTGGGGAAGGGTGGAAACACCCCAAATAAGGAGTTAATAGAGGTCTAACCTCTATTGAGTGGGACAACAATACGTCCGCTAACAATGTGGGGATGTAGGGCGTAACCCTTGGAGGAGGATATATAAGGGGTACCACCCTTATAGGGCGGGTATTGGGTGGGAAAGAAAGACCTACGTTAACAAGGTGGGGGCAAAAACCTCCTCTAGCAACCCCACCGCCAGATAAGGTATAATTAACCCAGGATAGATATATAAATGAAAATTCTCCGCGACGTCCTGATAACGCTGGCTATAGCCCTAGTTATTTTCTTCGCCCTGAGGGCAACCGTTCAGCCCTACAAAATCTTCGAAACCTGCATGGAGCCCAGTTTCTATGAAGGCGAATGGCTGATGGCCAGCAAAGCGACCTACTGGTTCCACGAACCGGAAAGGGGTGACGTGATAATACTCGACCCGCCCTTCGATACCGAGAAGGTCTATATCAAGCGCATCATCGCCCTGCCCGGTGATACCGTAGAGGTAAAAGACGGCCTAGTCTACATCAACGGCATCGTCCTGGAAGAACCCTATATTCTGGAAGCGCCCACCTACATCTTCCCCCTCACCGAACTGGGCGAGGACGAATACTTTGTCCTCGGCGATAACCGCAATGTCGCCAATGATTCATCCCGGTGGGGGACATTACCCAGGGAAAACATCATCGCCAAGGCCTGGTTTGTTTATTGGCCGATAAGCGAATGGGGCGGCGCCGACAACTACCCGCTGGGGGACCAGCTTGAAACCGCTAGTGAATAATATAAAGGGGGATGGGAGGCATCCCCTAATAAGGAGTCAAAGGAAGTGAGCCAGACAAACGCCGAAGAAATCTTTGAAAAAGCAGGGGCGCTACTCAAAGGCCACTTCCTGCTCACCTCCGGCCGGCACTCCCCCGTCTACTGGGAAAAATTCAAGGTTCTCCAGTCCCCACCCCACACCGAGCAACTCTGCCGTATGATTGCCGACCACTTCCGCGACCAGAAAATCGATGTTGTCGCCGCCCCCACCACGGGCGGCATCATCATGGCCTTCGAAACGGCCCGCCAGCTCGGGGTCAGGGGCATCTTCGCCGAAAAGACGGGCGAAAAAGAGCGTGCCTTCAAGCGCGGCTTCAACATCGAGCCCGGCGAGCGGGTCTTAATCGTGGACGACATCTTCACCACCGGCGGTTCCCTGCGCCAGACGATGGAGGCGGTAAAAAAGCTGGGCGGGGAAATCGTTGGCATCGGCGTTATGGTTGACCGCTCGGAGCATGGTGTAGACTTTGGCGTCCCCCTCTTTAGCTGCCTCCGCGCCGAAGCCGTAACCTATTCACCCGAAGACTGCCCCCTCTGCAAAGAGGGGATTCCCCTGGTCAAACCGGGCGGCGGTTAAACTCAAAGGGCTATTGACAAAAATCACCTCAGCCCATATACTGAAAATGGCTATCGACCTGAAGGGGCGGTAAGCCGAGTTGCTCTAAAATCTTAACAACCTAAGTCGCTTGGATCGGACACGACCGAGACGGCAGAAATAGACAGTACTTATGAATGCCTTCTCTGCGTGTCGGAGAAGGCTTTTTTAGTTTAAACGGGTCGAGAAATGCTCAAAGTAGGCTTTATCGGAGCGGGAACGGTAGGCACTGCCCTGGCGGCGAGACTGAGCCAGAGCGGCTACCCTATAGTTGCCGTAGCCAGCCGCAGCCGTCAGTCGGCGCAAAAGCTTTCCGATGCCGTCGGTTACTGCCCCGTCTTTGATAGCAACCAGGCCGCCGCCGATAACGCCGAGCTTATCTTTATCACCACCCCCGACGACGCCATCGCCCCCGTGGTTAACGCGATAGAGTGGCACCCCGGGCAGAGCGTTGTCCACTGCAGCGGGGCTGATTCCGTAGCCATTCTGGAACCGGCCAAAAAAGCGGGCGCTGAAGTAGGCGCCTTCCACCCCCTGCAGACCTTCGCCAGCCTCAAGCAGGCCATAGATAACATGCCCGGCTCGACCTTCGCCCTGGAAGCCGAAGAGCCCCTGCTGGCCACCCTCAAGGAGATGGCGGAAGCCCTCGGCGGCAACTGGGTAGTGCTCAAGGCAAGCGACAAAGTCCTCTACCATACCTCGGCGGTAATCGCCTGCAACTACCTGGTCACCCTGGTCAAGCTGGCCGGCGAACTCTGGCAAAGCTTCGGCGTCCCCCCCACCAAAGCCACCCGGGCGCTTTTACCCCTGCTGAGAGGAACGCTGCATAACATTGAAACCATCGGCATCCCCAATTGCCTCACCGGGCCCATCGCTCGCGGCGACATCGGCACCATCAACAAACACCTCAACGCCCTGGCTCAAACCGCCCCCCACCTTCTCCCCACCTACCGCGAGCTCGGCCTCCAGACTGTCCCCATCGCCCTGGCCAAGGGCAGAATTAATAAATCTCAAGCCAAAGAGCTTGAAGCCGTATTCCGATAAATAAACGGGAGGGTTATGATGCGAATAATGCTCAAGAGCAAAATCCACCGGGCCACCGTCACCGAAGCCAACCTCGAATACGAGGGCAGCATCGCCATCGACAAGCGGCTCATGGATGAGGCGGACATCCGTCCCTACGAGCAGGTGCAGGTCCTAAACGCCAACAACGGCGCCCGCTTTATCACCTACGCCATCGAAGCCCCCGCCGACAGCGGCACCATCGGCATCCAGGGGCCCGCGGCCAGACTGGCCACCAAGGGCGATACCGTTATTATCCTCACCTACCGCAACGTCGAAGAGGCTGAGGTCAAAGACTACCTGCCCCGTCTGGTCTATGTCGACGAAAACAATGTCGTCACCAAGACCAAACACATCGTCGACGCCATACCCTTCTAGCCCCGTCGTTTTGAAGAAACTAAAGGGGGAAAGAGGAGCTGGATTCCCGCCGGAGTTTACCCCGTACACCGATACGGGGCGGGAATGACAGAATGGGGAGTGGGGTGGCCGTAACCCCCCAATAAGAGGTATAAGAGGAGTTTAACTCCTATTGGGTGGGTCGGGTGGGTCAGGAAAACGTTCGATAACAAAGCGGGGTGAGGTGGAGTGGAGCCCACCCCCAAATATGTTTGAAGACCCTTCGAGGAGGCTTTAAGCCATGCGCATAACCATCAACCAGATAAAAGAAATGAAGCAGCGCGGTGAGAAAATCACCATGCTCACCGCCTACGACTACGCCACCGCCAAGCTCGTCGACGAGGCCGAAATACCCCTCATCCTGGTCGGCGACAGCCTGGGCATGGTCGTCCTCGGCTACGAATCCACCATACCGGTAACCATGGAAGAGATGCTCCACCACACCAGGGCCGTGGTCAGGGGCACTCAAAAGGCAATGGTCATCGGCGATATGCCCTTCATGACCTATCACGTCAGCGTCGAAGACGCTTTGTATAACGCCGCCAGCTTCATCCAGGAAGGCGGCGCCCAGGCGGTCAAGCTCGAGGGCGGGGTAACGGTGGCGGAAAAGGTAAAACGCATCGTCGAGTGCGGCATCCCCGTCATGGGACACATCGGGCTTACCCCCCAATCAATACACCAGTTCGGCGGTTTCAAGCTCCAGGGCAAGACCCCCGAAGCCGCCGCCAGGCTTTTGGAAGACGCCCGCGCCCTTGAGGAAGCCGGAGCCTTCGCCGTCGTCCTAGAGACCGTCCCCGCCCCCCTGGCTAAACTCATCACCCAAAAGATAAGCATCCCCACCATCGGCATCGGCGCCGGTCCCGACTGTGACGGCCAGGTCCAGGTTATTAATGATATCTTAGGCTCTTTTGCCGACTTCGTTCCCAGGCACGCCAAGCAGTACGCCAAGCTCACCGATATTATCTCCAAAGCGGTAACGCAATACCGCGACGAGGTCAAGGCGGGCAAGTTCCCCACCGAAAAGCACAGCCACTCCATGGACGAAAAACTGCTCGCCGAGCTTACTTAACCGAACCTTAACTAACTTATCCCCCCGGAACCTTACCATCATAAATGTCATTGCGAGGAGCGCAGCGGCGAAGCAATCTCCTTGCCCCATCACCAGGCTGTTTTCCCCACACCACTTTGTTAGCGTGCGTCTGGTTTTCCCACCCTACCCACCCAACAAAAGTCTTTTTAAGAGGGGGTAAAACCCCCTCTTAAACTCCCCCAAAGGGGGGTGGGGTGGCCACAATCCTAAAGGAGGATATAAAAGGGGTACCACCCTTATAGGGTGGGCATTGGGTGGGAAATACAACCTACGCTAAACAAGGTGGGGCGGCAATTAAAAAACTTGCCAAAAACACGCCCTGGTCTTAAACTACCGGTAGATTAAAACTCAGGAGGCTTACCATGGCAGAAACTAAATACGGTCACCTGGTCAAAACAATGCCCGTCCAAAAAGGCATGGCCGAGGGCGCCAACGCCCGCGAGCTTATCTGGATTTACGCCAAAGACCTGGAAAACATCCCCGTCAACTTCGCCATGGGACGCTACGGAGAGACCGGCCTCTGGCATACCTGGGCGGGACCTCACGTCCACCCCAAATACGACGAATCCCTCATCTTCTTCGGCCACGACCCCGACAGGCTAGATTACCTCGGCGCCGAGTTCGAGATATCGCTCGGTGAGGAGCAAGAAAAGCACGTAATTAACAAGCCCTGTCTGGTGCTGCTGCCAAAAGGGCTGCCCCACTGCCCGCTCTACACCACCCGCATCGATAGCTCCTTTGCCCACGGCCACATCATTCTCGGCCCCGATGAGAGCGTAGAATGGTGGCCCACCGACTCCAAGCCCACCAAGTCCACCGACGGCAATAAGTACAGTCACTTAATCAAACCGCTTAAAGTCCATAAAGACCCCAAGAACACGGATTTGACCTGGATGACGGGCGACCAGCTTGAGGGTTTCAACATGCACATGGCGGCGGGCTTATGCACCGAGACCGGCCCCTGGTATCCGGGCAAGGGCGCTCATACCCACCCCTTCGACAAGCTCATGATTTTCATCGGCACCCACCCCAAGAAGCTGGGCTACCTCGGCGCCGAAATCGAGATAGGCATCGGCGAGGAGAAGCATACCTTTAACCTCCCCACCGTCATCACCGTGCCCAAGGGGACACCCCACCGCCCCCCGGTGGTCAAAAGCATCGAAAAGCCCTTCGGTTTTATCATCTATAACTTCGCCCCCCAGCACGAGGTTAGCTGGGTGAAATAGAGCACAACCCCACCCCATTTTTATCTTTTCCCGCCTGCCAAAGCCTTGTGCGGCGGGCAGGCCCACCCACCGCCCTTTTAAGGTAAAGAGGGGGCAAAGCCCCCTTTTCAACTCCCCCAAAAAGCAGGACTTCCGCTAACAAAATGGTGGAGTAGGGGGTACCCCAAAATAAGGAGTTTATAGAGGTCTAACTTCTTGTCCCTTTTCCTGGCCTTCGGCTCCAGTCACTACGGCGACTTTCGCTTTAGGCATGTAGAGATGCTTCAAAAACATGGGCACCGAGAGAATTATGGGCGCAATGACCAGCTCTATCGGGCTGCCGGTAAGCAGATTGAGGATGGCCAGAGAGAAAAAGGCGACTCCGGAGGCAAACCCGGTCTTTCTGTTGGTAAAAATGAGGGCTATGCCGGCTACGGCCATGGCGGTGATTAACTGCCAGAACATCAGTACCAACAGCACCCCTAAGGTAACCAGCGCCCCCTTCCCCCCTTTGAACCTGAGGAAGAGCGACCAGTTGTGTCCCCCCACCACCACCAGAGCGACAACAACTACCACTGCCAGGGGCAGCCCCAGCGCTTTGGCCAGAAACACCGCCGCCACCCCCTTGCCCACATCCATAATGGCCACGATGACGCTGGCGAATAAGCCGGCACGGCGAAGGACAGCCGCCGCCCCCAATCGGCCGTCCCCGACCTCTCTTAAATCCAATCTCTTCAGCCAGCGTCCGATGAGATAGGCAGAAGGAATCGAGCCGAGCAGGTAGGCGACGACAATCGCCAGCAAAGACAGGAAAATCTCACCAACCATAGCCAAATTATGAGACAACGGGCAGTAGCTGTCAACCAGGGCTATGGTATAATACGGGCATCTGATTGGAGAAATTGTTCCATGAAAATCGCCAGAACCATCGCCGAGCTTAAGAAATTAAGACCCGGGCTAACAGCACCTTTAGGCTTTGTCCCCACCATGGGCTACCTCCACCAGGGCCACCTGGCTTTAGTCAGGAGAGCAAGGGCGGAAAACCCCTCGGTGGCGGTCAGCATCTTCGTCAACCCCACCCAGTTCGGCCCCAAAGAGGACTTCGCCCGATACCCCCGCGACCCCGAGCGCGACCTGGCGCTACTGGAGAAAGAAGGCGTTGATATTGTCTTTATGCCATCCGCAGAAGAAATGTATCCCCCTGGCTTCGATAGCTGGGTGGAGGTGGGCAAGCTCGCCGAGCGACTTGAAGGCGCCGCCCGCCCCGGTCACTTTAGAGGGGTAGCCACGGTGGTGGCCAAGCTCTTCAACATCGTCCGCCCCGACAGGGCCTACTTCGGCCAGAAGGACGCCCAGCAGCTATTGGTAATAAAGAGGATGGTAAGCGACCTCGATATGGGCGTTGAAATCATGGCCGTGCCCACCGTGCGCGAGCCCGACGGCCTGGCTATGAGCAGCCGCAACAGCTA
>CAYNFV010000029.1:0-12064 GCA_964396645.1 uncultured Dehalococcoidales bacterium | reverse complement strand
CGAAGGTAAGCATCTCTTTGAGAATCCTGACCGACGCCTCGGCTAGAGAAATGCCCAGGGCGGCACCAGTGCCCTCGCCGAGCCTCATATTTAGATTGAGCAAGGGCTCAAGTCCCATATATTCCAGCATGGCACGGTGCCCCCGTTCCGCCGAAAGGTGCGCCGCGATGACGTAGTCTTTGACCTGAGGCGCCAGCTTTACCGCGATAAGCGCCGCCGCCCCGGAGATAAAGCCGTCGATGACCACCGGTATGTGGTTGGCCGCTGCCGCCAAGATAGCGCCGCTAAGTCCGCCTATCTCGAAACCACCGACCTTGGCTAATATATCAATGGCGTCATCAGGAGAGGGCTGATTGACCGCCAGCGCCCGGCTGACCAGCTCGATTTTATGGGATAGCTGTGCTTTAGTGATGCCTGTTCCCACCCCCGTCAGCTCGGCGGCGGGCCGGCCGGTAATAGCGGCGGCTATAGCGCTGGCTGCCGTCGTGTTACCGATGCCCATATCGCCCGTGCCCATAATATCCAGTCCCTGCTCTATTTGCGCCCCGACAACACTAATCCCCGCCTCCAGAGCATCCAGTGCTTGCTGGCGGCTCATGGCGGGGCCTTTGGTCATATCCTTAGTGCCGAAGTCAATCATTTTGCAGACCAGGGAGGGGTGGGGCTCGAAACCGCCGATAACGCCCATATCAACGACTACCAGGCGCACACCGGTGTGGCGGGCGAGAACGTTGATGGCGGCGTGGCCGCTTAAGAAGTTAGCCACCATCTGGCGGGTGACCTCCTGAGGATAGGCGCTGACCCCCTCGGCGACGACGCCGTGGTCGGCGGCCATAACCACGATGGTCTTTTTCTCCAGCGAGGGGAGGGGGGAGCGGCGGATGCCGGCGATTTTAACCGAAAGCTCTTCGAGCACGCCCAGGCTGCCCCGGGGCTTGGTCAGCTCGTCCTGGCGTTTTCGAGCAGCGCCCATCGCCCCCTCGTCCAGGGGCTTTATCATTTCAATGGTAGTTAACAAAAGTGCCGACATCCTGTCACCACTATTCAAATAGCTCAGGGTGAATGATCCTGGCCAGTTCCTCCAGACCCTGAACGATTCTAGGCCCAGAGCGGCTAACAAGGTCATCATTAATGGTAAAAATTTTATCCTCTTTTACCGCCGTTGTCCCCTGCCAAACCACGTGTTCCATTAGCGTTTCCGGTGAGGTGAACGCTGTCCCATGCTTAGCCGGCAGGATGATAATCTCAGGGTCAGCGTTAACTATCTCCTCAATGCTTAATTGTACCCATGCCCCCTCGGCCTGGGCAGCAATATTCTCTCCACCAGCCATAGTGATAAAAGTATCAATAAATGAGCCGGAACCGGCTGTCCAAGGGAAAGTTAGGTCGGTGGCATCAATTATAAACAGAACCCTAACCGGGAGAGCACCTTCCACCTGGGCGAGAACCTGAGCTATGCTATCCTGCATATCCTCAATGAGCTCCTCAGCTTCCCCCTCGGTACCGGTAACCTTGCCCAGTAATTCAAGGTCTCTAAAAATACCATCAATATCCCTGGGGTCTATAACCATATAGTCAATTGGTGGTTCTAGTTCATCGAGCAGAATAATGCTTTCGCTGTGCCCGTCGGTCAGAACCAAGTCCGGCTCTAGAGCCACGATATTTTCAACGGAAGGGTTAAAATAATTGCCGACGCTGAGTTCTGACCTAGCCTCCTCAGGGTAATCGCAGTAGTCGCTGACTCCAACCACCCTTTCCCCCACGCCAAGAGCAAAAAGCATCTCGGTGATGCTGGGCACATGAGATACAATCCTCTGTGGAATCTCGTTTATAGTTACCTCTCTGCCCATATCATCGGTATAAGTTCCCGGCTGAAACTGCGCTTGACAGCCGATAGTCATACTAACCAACAGGCTTAACAGGACAACCAAAACGCCCAATAGCTTCATTTTCATTAAAATATTTACCTCCTGCTATTATCAGACAAAATTAAATCCCCCTCTGCTTCTCGTGCAGGGGGGATTCCTTTAGCACACTCTGTGCATTATCCCACCCCCTTTCACCGCGGAGGTTTAATGGATGCCCAGAGGTTCGGCGTTCTGGCTTCTGATAGGACTAGCTATCAGTCACAGTAGGCGGGACTGCGTCGGATTCTCACCGACTTGCTTTCCGTTAACCCGAGCTAGCTCGGGCACCCCCAGGTCATCTATTCTTTTCTACAAGGATACAGGAATTGGGATAAAAATACAAGTCAAAGCGGTCTTATCAGAGACCAGTTTCTAACAGCACCTTTCATTACTTCCTGGGGGCGCTTATCGAACCCAGTCTTTTTTCTTCTACTCCCTTTTTACCCTTCAGCTTAAACGTCCAGTAGTCCCGGTAAGAAATCTTCTCGTCGGGGCGTCCGAAATGCAGCTTCTTTAGCGCCTCGGCAACCTTCTGAATCTCCGGCGCCATTTCCTGCATGCCCAAGCCCCTCAGATGTGGCGGAAGCTCCTTTCGCTCTTCGGGCTCCATGGCCAGTAAGTCGCAGATTGCCTCAGCCGCCCAGCGCGCACCCTGAACCGGCGGCGTTTGGTCGCGCCCGCCCTCGAACTCGGCGGCAATCATGGCACACTTCTCGGGCTGATACATAATAAAAAGCTCCTCGTTTATCCTGGCGTCGGGGTCAAGGAGGTCAAAAGCCCGCTGGACCCGGTTATAGCGCAACCTGAGACAATCGGTAGCGCCGTATGTCTCCTCAAATCTATCGAATATATAGGTCACGGCCGGGACACATGAGGCATAATTGAGATTACCATTTTTCGAAAGTTCCTCGGTGGTAACGCCAACTACGTAACTGATAAGAAAAGTAGAAGCGGTGATAGCCCCGCAGGTGCCGACTCCGGACATAGCCACACCGCCGTGAAGCCCGATAAACCCCGAGGTCAGCGCTTTCTGCGTTTCGATGGGAAATAGCTCAACACCCTCAGCCCGGAAGGCCTCGGCTATCCCCTCAAAAATACCCGGGGCGCAGGCCATGTACTTTGCCCCAAAGTCACAGGAGAGGTGACCGGCTCTATCAATTACCCTCTTCCTCTGCGCATCGTCAAATTTGACCTTCTTAATCATTTTTACCTCCTTATGTTTAAGAAGTTGAACAAGTTTACAACTGCACTATAGGCAGACCTATAGTTGCCTTTCCCGAATATACCTTATTCTTTCGGCTTGATTTCGAATTAATAGATTTCTTCCCCGAAGAGTATATGAAAGCCCGATGTCATCGGCTGCCACTTCTTGAGGAAGTTCTGGAATTTCTCTGAGGGAGCATCCTTCTGGTAGAATTCTTCCAGGCTCTTCAGGTGCAGGATACCGACGTAGTTAAAGGGGACTTCCCCCGACGCTGACCCCTTTATCCTGACCAGCTCGAATTTCTTGGCCGAAGGCAGGCTATCCAGCAGAGGGCCTTTCTCTTTGGTGACGAATTCCAGGTATTCTTCGTCGGTCACGTTTTCCGCCAGGTTGTAGAGGATAATTTCTTTAGCCATTTGGTTACCCCTTTCTCAAGGCACTTAGTCTTTGCCGCCTTTTCCCTCGTCGTAGAGCCCCCAGCGCTTAAACAGCATCTGGTAGAACTCAGGCTGAGGGAAATCAGAGAGCATATACATATTGGCGCGGCTGTAGGCGAAATCTCCCTTTTCAATTTCCCTGACCCCGTCCATCAGCTTTTTCACCTTATCCCTGGGCACGGAGAGGACAATCTCGTCTTCGGCAGCCAGCGCCCGGTGGTAATCACCGGGGTCGGGCAGGGTGACCATTAACTTCCCACTGGACATTACGGGCACGACCTGATAAGAGCAGGCCGGGGGGAAGAAGTGACAGTCAACCAGGGACTCCTCACCACCAAAATGAAAGGGGAGCAGCATATTGCGCAGCTGCGCCGGGTTAGAGTAGATAACCACGACGTCGGGCTCGAAATTAGCCGCCCTCAGGGGGGCAGAGACGATGCCGATGTATTTATCCCTCTCGAAGGTGGGGAAGTCAACAAAAAGCTGCAGCTCGGGGTCTTCGGGCTTATCCACCAGCCCGTAGGCGATAAGGGCGGCGAAGCACCAGTTGTCTCCTTTGAGCATGGCTATCGTTTCTCTCTGGCGGCGGGACATGGCGAAAGCCTGGCACTGGGCGATATGGATGTCCCGGTCTCTCTTGGGCCTGACGGCGCCCTTGGGGATGTCGCTCTCCTTTTCCAGCATTTTTACGGCCAGGGGAGAAGTCCTTAAGAGCATTAATTGTTCAAGCTCCTGACCATAACGGTTGAAATCAGCTATTGTCGTCATAATCAAACCTCCAATAGAATACCAGTTACTCTTTAACATATTCCAAGGTTATTTGCAATAGCTCTTGCCGCTACCCCACCCCGATTCAGCCTGTTTGACCCCCCAAGCACCAAGCCTGTATAATCTGCCCAGAGTCAATGCAGATTAGATTTCTCGGCGCCGCCCAGAACGTTACCGGCTCGCAGTACCTGCTTGAGACGGACAATGCCAGGCTGCTGGTCGACTGCGGACTCTACCAGGAAAGAGAGCTGCTGGGGCGCAACTGGAGCCCCTTTTTTATGCCTCCCCAATCTTTAGGCGCGGTGCTGCTGACCCACGCCCACCTCGACCACTGCGGGCTGCTGCCCAGACTGGTTCAGAAGGGCTTCGACCAGCCCATTTATTGCACCGGAGCCACCGCCGAAATCACCCGTATAATGCTGCTCGACGCGGGCAAGCTGCAGGAAGAAGACGCCGAGTTCAAGAGACGCCGTCACCAGAAGGAAAGGAGAAAGGGTAAATACCCCGAGATACCCTTATACACCCAGGAAGACGCCGAAGCTGTTTTTCCGTTATTCTCGCCTGTTAAATACGGCGAGCCTGTCACGGTAGGCAAAGGTATTGAAGCCAGCTTCCATGATGCCGGGCATGTCCTGGGCTCTTCCATGGTTAAATTAAAGATAAGGCAAAACGGTGAGTCGATGACGATTATATTTTCGGGGGACATCGGGCGCTGGAGCAAGCCCATGCTCAAAGACCCCACCCTCTTTGACGAGGCGGACTACGTTGTAATAGAGTCCACCTACGGCGACAGAGCGCTGGAGCCCATCGATGATACGGCTCAAGATTTCGCCGAGATTATAAGCGACACCGCCGACAAGGGGGGTAATATAATCATACCCAGCTTCGCCCTGGAGCGCTCCCAGGAGATTATGTACTACCTGAACCAATTCCGCCTCGAAGGGCGTATTCCCCACCTCCCCGTTTTCGTCGACAGCCCCATGGCCATAAGCATCACCGAGGTCTTCGGGGACCACCCCCACCTCTTCGACGGCGAGATGAAGCAGCTCTTGAGCCAGGAACATTCGCCCTTCGACTTCCCTGAACTAAAGATGACGAGGACGACCGAGGAATCAAAAGAGCTAAACCGTCTCACCGGTAGCAATATTATTATCGCCGGCTCGGGGATGTGCACCGGGGGCAGGATAAAACACCACCTGGTGAACAATATCACCAGGGAGGAGAGCACCATTCTCTTTGTCGGCTATCAGGCCTCCGGGACGCTGGGGAGGTATATCGTCAACGGCGCCAAAACGGTGCGCATTCTGGGTCAGTACTACCCCGTCCGGGCCAGGATAGCGCAGGTGCACGGCTTCTCGGCGCACGCCGACCAGGACGAGCTTATCAAGTGGCTCTCCAGCCTAAACAAGCCGCCGAGGCGCGTTTTTATAACCCACGGCGAGCTTGATGCCTCGCAAAATCTGGCCGGGCTGATAAGAGAGGGCAAGGGCTGGGAGACGCTGATACCGCGCTACCGACAGCAGGTTATATTGGACTAAAAGGCGCTAATCCTTGGTATAGCCAAGGTTATCCACTATCTCAGTCGTCGCCTGGCTCTGGTTCAGCGTGTAGAAGTGGAAATAGTTGACGCCGTTCCGGCGCAGGTCCTGGCATTGCTTGGTGGCGAACTCTACGCCCAGCTTGAGGGCTTCTTCAGGGGAAGCCGCTTTTTCCATCGGCCCGACGATGGAGCTGGGTAGCGTGGCGCCCGTCATCTTGCCGAAGCGCTTTATCTTTTCGATATCGGTTATGGGCATAATACCGGGAATAATGGGGATAGTGATGCCCGCTTTTTCTGCCCGCTCCATAAAGTTGTAGAAGAAACGGTTATCGAAGAACATCTGGGTAATGGCGAAGTCGGTGCCAGCACTAATCTTCTGCTTGGTGTAGTACATATCCGTTTCTAGGTCGGGCGCCTCGGTATGCCCCTCGGGATAGACAGCTACCCCGATGGAGTAGCCCCCCACCATGACGACCAGCCTGACCAGGTCAATGGCGTAGCAGAAGCCATTGGGGTGGGCTACGAATTTATCTTGACCCTTGGGCGGGTCGCCCCTGAGGGCGAGGACGTTTTCGATGCCGTGCTTTTTGTAGTCCTGGATAATATTCTCCAGGTCTTTACTGCTCTGCTCGACACAGGTCAGGTGGGGCATCGGGGTGAGGGTGGTCTCCTCTTTTAGGCGCAGTATCACCTTGCGGGTATTGCGCAGCGTGCCGCCGCCGGCGCCATAGGTTACGGAGACAAAGGTAGGCTGGTAGCCTTTGAGGTCGTTAATGGCCTGGAATAAACTGTCTTCAGCAGCAGGGTCTTTAGGGGGAAAGAATTCAAAGGAGAGGCTGCTGCCCCGAGCCTTGATAATATCGCCTATCTTCATAGCTTTAACCTCCGTTGGTCTGAGGGAAGGCGACCTCGGTATAGAGAAACTCCACCTTGCGCTTGTGCTCCAGCTCCTGAGAGGCTAATTGCTCGAGAAGCTCCTTTACCCCTCCCGCAGGATGCACCACCGCCAACTCGGTGTAAAAATCGTGAGATGCCTTTTCCCGATTTGCCGCCAGCAGAAATATATCTTCAAGCGTCATGTCGGGGGTTATTTCAGGCTGGTCGAGATAGTCAGCAATCTTATAGTCCAGGACGCTGTCTTTTTTCAGATCCCCCGCCCCGATATCACCGCGCAGGTATTTTCGCAGCAGTTCCTCATGGCCCTTTTCTTCCCTTGAAAGCTGAAGAAAGGCGTCTCTAGCCGTAGCGTCGGTCATCTGCTGGCTCAAATTCTGATAGAGGTGCTGCGCTTCAATCTCCTTCTCTACCGCCTTTTCCAGAACGCTCTGCACCGTCAGCCGAGTTGCCATATTTATTCTCCGAAAGCTGAGTTATTTCAAGCGCTTGGTCACCGCATCCCAGTCAATGTTCTGGAAGAAGGCATTGATGTAGTCCGCCCTCTTCAACCCGTAATCGAGCATAAAGGCGTGCTCGAAGACATCCATCACCAGGATGGGGGCACAGCCCGCAGGATGACCAACCTCATGCTCGTTAATCCACTGGTTGAAGAGCCAGCCGTTGGTATTGTCCTGATAGAGTATCACCCAGCCGATGCCACGCATGGCCCCGGTGGCTTTAAAATCCTGCTCCCAGCCTTCGTAGCTGCCGTAGGCACCGGCTACCTTCATCGCCAGGGCACCGGCTTTATCCAGTGGCTTCTTGCCCCCTAGGTTGCCGAAGTAGTATTCATGGAGGCGCATGCCGTTGAACTCGAAGCCGAAGCGGCGTTTAAGCTCGGCGTATTCCGGTGTGCCCGTCTTGCCCTCTTTGAGCATAGCCGTCATTATATCCCAGAGCTTGTTGGTGTTGTTCACGTAGCCCTGGTAGAGGGTGAAGTGATTTTTGAGCAGGGTTTCGCTGAAACCCTTCATCCCGATAAGAGCGCTGTAGTCCTTGGCATCATAACCCATTGTCTTACCCCTTCCCTGTTTATTGGCCTAAGTTTTTAGCTGATATCGCCCAGGAACTCCTTGACCTGATAGTCCCACTCCCGGGAGACCAGCTCCACCGAGGTCCCCTTGGCTTCCGCCGAGGCGGTAACCTCGACGACACCGCCACCCCCCTCCAGACAAACGTAATCAGAGGTCTGCTCCTTTACCTCCAGGCCGTAGCCGCCGGGACCGAAGAAATTCACCGCCCGCCTGACCACCTCCTCCGGCTTTAGCTTTGTCTCTGCCGACATTTTGATCATTCTCTGCCCTCTTTTCCCAACGTTTAACTATTTTACCAGTTCCTAGACGCCGCCGCCATAGCCCCTAGGATTCTCAGCACCGCTTCTCTTCATCGCGACAGCCTGTGACTCTATTCCCTTTTTTCGACTAACCAGTCCCGCTTCCCAGAACCTCAGAAAGGCAACCCACGCTAATAGAATAGCGAGTAGGCAATAAAGAAGTTATAAAAAGAAGGGGGGAAAAGTTACAGAATTATGACATTCCTCTAGCTATGGTAGCTATCGGGCGGCGAACCCTGGCTCAGGGGCATGGTAAAGAAGAAGGTGGAACCGTGACCGGGCTCCGATTCGACCCAGATGTGGCCGCCGTGGGCTTCCACCAGCCGGCGACAGACCATGAGCCCCAGCCCCACCCCACGGGCGCCTCCGGGGCGTTTTTCCAGGCGTTGGAAGGGGGCGAAGAGCTTCTCCTGGTCAGTGGGGGAGATGCCGATGCCCTGGTCGCTGACCCCAATGACCAGCTGCTCTCCCTGAGGCTTGGCCGATACCCTCACCTCTCCGCCAGAGGGGGAATACTTGGCCGCGTTTTCCAGCAGGTTATAGAGGATGCGCTCCAGTCTTAAGGGGTCAGCTTGAACCGGGGGGAGGCGGCGGGGGAGGCTGATAACGAATCTATGGGTCGGGTACTGGCGCTTTATCTTATCCATGGCCTCCCCGATTATCCTACTAGTGTCTATCGCCTCGCTATGCAGGACGAGGCGCTGTGCCTGGACGCGGGACAGCTCCAGGAGGTTTGTCAGCAGATTGGACAGCGATTCCGACTCCGCCGCCGCATCCTTGAGCAGCTGGCGGGTCTCCTCCGCAGAGAGGCGTTCGGCTTCGGTGAGTACGGTGTTGATTACCCCCGTAATTACCGTCATCGGGCTGCGCAGCTCGTGGGAGACCAGTCCGATGAAATCGTCTCTGAGCTGGTCCAGCTTTTTGTGCTCGGTGATATCCACCATAACCGAGCGGCTGGCTATTACTTGCCCCTCTTTATCACGTATTGGCCGTACTGACAAGCTAACCCAAACCCGGCTGCCGTCGGCTCGGCGCATCTCTAACTCTTCATCTCGGATTTCCTCGCCAGCCAGAAACCTTTGGAAAACCCCCTGGGCGGTGGCTTTGCCGCTCGGCGTATCGGCATAAAGGTCGAATACGGGCTTGCCCACCAATTCCTCACGACTGTAGCCAAGCAGTTCCCTGGCACTGCGGTTAGCTCGCTTAACATAGCCATCTACCCCAACTGAGAAGTAGGCGTTGGGGGCTTCTTCATATAGGTCTCGATACCGCTCTTCACGCTCCCGTAGTGCTTGTTTGGTCTGCTTATAGATATCGCTTTCGATAATATCCCACTTTCCCTTCTGCTTAACCAGGGCAAACTGGTGATTCTTGACCACATCGATTACGGCGGCACCATTACACTTGTCCAAACAGTAGGTGCATATAGCCAGCATGTTGTATTTTCCGATAACATCGTTCACCATGGCTTCATATTCTGTGAAAGCACGCCAGTGGTTTCTTTCCAGCCAGAACGTGTTGCCTGTCAACCTCAGCCCCGAGTAACCCCTGGCCAAGGCCTGTTCCAGCTTGCTGACCCAACCGGTGAGCACGCGGTCGGCATTGAACTTACCTCCCAGCAGGTACCATTCGTTGTAAGGGATTAGCTCTATCTGTCCCTGACGCAGGTATTCATCAAAATCTTCGACTGCTCCCTTTATTGCCTCTTGGGCCTCTGCCACCATAAGGGGCTCGGAGGTAATCCACATGCAGAATTCATTATTCTCAAGGCCAGCTTTGAAATAGGGGACAAGTATTTCAATCAAATCCTGCTTGGTCTGATAAAACTGGCAGAAGTGGGTGCCCCAGGGTACGCTGCCAATCACGTCAATGCCGCTATTTCTAAGTTCGCCTTGCATAGGCGTACTCCTTGCGCCAAACTATAGCCAGCCTAACTGGTCATATTCTAGTTCTACTTCATACCCCAGTCAATACAATGCATGGGTCGCTTTGACATCGTTCCCAGTTACATATATGATTTGTGGTAAACGAGCACGTGCAAGATAACCCTATGAAGCGTTTTCGGATACTGGTCGTTGACGACGAAGAGAGAATCGTGCACTTCCTCACCACCAAGCTCAAGGCTTCGGGCTACGAGGTGCTCACCGCCGGCGACGGCGTTGAAGGACTCGAACAGGCACAAGCCCAGGAGCCCGACCTGGTTGTGCTCGACCTGCTTATGCCCCGGATGGACGGGCTGGAGATGCTAAAGGAGCTGCGCAGCTTTTCGGCGGTGCCTGTTATCATCCTGACGGCCAAGGGGGCTGATACCGACCGCATCAAGGGGCTAAAGCTGGGCGCCGACGACTACCTGCCCAAGCCGTTCAACCCCGACGAGCTGGTGGCCAGAATCGAAGCCATCAGGCGCCGCCTGCGACCCGCCCAGAAGGCTAAAGAAGCCGAGCTCCTCCGTATGGGGGATGTGACCATTGATTTCAGCAAGCGCCAGGTGACGGTCGGCGGCGAGTCCAAATACCTGACCCGCACCGAGTGGCTGCTGCTCAGCCAGCTGGTCAACAACGCGGGGCGGCTCATGCTCTACGAGGAGCTGCTTACCCGCGTCTGGGGGCCCGAATACCGCGATGATATCCAGATACTCCGCACCTGGCTCAGCCGACTGCGGCGTAAGCTCCAGAGCGACCCCCACAACCCCCTCATTCGCACCGTGCCCAAGGCCGGCTACATCATTGACCGCCCCCAGGACTAACCTCCCTTTAATGTCATAATTCTGTAACTTTTTCCCCCCTCATTTTATGACTTCTTTATCGCCCTCTCGCTATTATGGGGAATACACACCGGTTACAAGGCTTTCTTATAATGATAATAGCGACAAGGGGTGATGTCGAGGTGATAAGGCTGAAGAGCTGTCCTAAATGCAAAACGGGCGATATTACTATAGACAGAGACCACCACGGCTGGTATGAGTACTGTATCCAGTGCGGCTATCAGAGCGACCTGATAAGCGTGGCCGAGCCAGGGCATAAGCCGGCTTCCGGTGGCAAGAAGCGGCCGACACTTCCTGATAAAGGAGTCTGAAGATATGCTCGACGGGAAGAGGATTGCCATCCTGGCTGAGGAGGACTTCGAGGACTCGGAGCTTATCGAACCCTTGAGGTCAATGAAGAACGCTGGCGCCAGGGTGGTGGTTGTGGGCACGGGTTCCAAGAAGAGCTACCAGGGTAAGCGGGGCAATGCCTCCGTCAGCGTCGATACCACCGCCGATAAGGTCAAGGCCGAGGACTTCGCCGCTATTATCATACCCGGTGGCTATGCCCCCGACAAGATGCGCCGCGACCCGGCTATGGTCGAGCTGGTCAAGAAGGCCTACGAACTGGGCAAGGTGGTGGCGGCTATCTGTCACGGGCCACAGCTGCTTATCTCGGCCAATATAGTCAGGGGGCGCAAGGTTACCTCCTGGCCCTCGATAGCCGTTGACCTGGAAAATGCCGGCGCCGACTGGGTCGACGCCCCCGTGGTACAGGACGGGAATCTCATAACCTCGCGCAAGCCCGCCGACCTGCCCCGCTTTAACAAAGCTATCATTGAAGCCCTGAGATAAACAGTGAAGGAGGTGAACAATGGCTGTTGACCAATCTATCGAAAGGCGACTTGACCGACTACGTATCTGGAATTTCGTTGTCGGACTGATTCTGGCAGCGCAGGCCGTTTTGGTGGCGGTACTCACTAACAACTTCTCTCTTCCGGTGACAGCAGGGTTTATAACCGGCCCGCCCGGCAGCGAGCCCGAGCTTCACCATTTGTTTAATATCCCCACCGGTTGGGGTGTTTTCACCTTCCTGGCAATCTCGGCTGTTGCTTTGTTGATAATCGCCTCGCCGCTCGTCTTCCCTTGGTACAAGCGTAACCTGCTACAGAACCGTAACTACGGACGCTGGATAG
>CAYNFV010000028.1:0-12348 GCA_964396645.1 uncultured Dehalococcoidales bacterium | reverse complement strand
CCCGCCGCGAGGTTATGCACCAGGGGCAGGTGCCCCTGCATACGCTGCGGGCCGACATCGATTACGGGTTTACCGAGGCGCGCACCACGCTGGGGCGCATCGGGGTCAAGGTCTGGGTCTATCGGGGCGATATTCTCCCCGAAACCACCCGCCCCGAGGCTGAAGAAGCCCCCGAAGCCGCTGAAGAGGCGGTAAAGCCCCCGGCAGCACCGCCCAGGAAGAAAAAGGCGGAGGCGGTCGCCGAAGAAAAACCGAAAGCGAAGGCGGAAGCCGTCGCCGAAGAAAAGCCAGAGGCAAAGGTGGAAGCCGCCGCTGAGGAAAAAGCGGAAGCTAAACCGGAGGCGGTGGCTGAAGAGAAGCCAAAGAAGGCGAAGGCAAAAGCGGTCGCCGAAGAAAAGCCAGAGGCGAAGGTAGAGGCGGTCGCTGAGGAAAAAGCGGAAGCTAAACCGGAGGCGGTTGCTGAAGGGAAGCCAAAGAAGGCGAAGGCAAAAGCGGTCGCCGAAGAAAAGCCAAAAGCGAAAGCTAAGAAACCGGCCAAGAAAGCCGCCAAGCCGAAGAAGAAGGCTGAGGAGACAGCGGAGGAGGCCCCCAAGGCGGAGAAGAAAACGACCAAAACTAAAGCTAAGAAGACCACCGGGAAGAAAGCCCCGGTAGCTAAGGATAAAGAGGGAAAAGATGCTACAGCCCAAGAGGGTGAAGTACCGCAAGAGTCATAAGGGACACCGCCGGGGCACCGCCCAGGTGGGGAATAGCGTTGACTTCGGCGATTTCGGCCTGAAGGCGCTGGAGTCGGCTTGGCTTACCAGCCGACAGATTGAGGCGGCGCGGCGGGCAATCACCCGTTACATTCGCCGCGGCGGTAACGTCTGGGTGCGCATCTATCCCGATAAACCGGTGACCAAGAAGCCCGCCGAGACCCGGATGGGTGGGGGCAAGGGTGCCCCCGACCACTGGGTGGCGGTGGTTAAACCGGGCCGCATGCTCTTTGAGATGGGGGGAGTCAGCGAGGATGTAGCCAAAGGAGCCATGCGCCTGGCGGCGCACAAGCTGCCCATAAGCACCAAGTTTGTGGCCAGGGATACGGGCGCCGTGAGCGATGTGGGGGGTGATGCTGGATGAAGCTTGAGGAGATTCGTGCCCTCGGTAACGAGGTGTTAGCCAAGCAACTGGAGGAGGCTCATCAGGAGCTGTTTAACCTTCGCTTTCGCCTGGAGACCAAGCAACTGGTGAACCACCGCGAGCTTTCCCGGGCCAGAAGGCAGATTGCTAAAATTAAGACCATAATCAGGGAAAGAGAGCTGGGGACAAGGTGATGACTGAAGAGACCAAGCGTAAAGTCAGATTGGGGCAGGTGGTGGGTGACAAAATGGATAAGACCGTAGTGGTGGAGGTATCCGGCCCCAAGCGGCATCCGCTGTATAAAAAGATAATGAAGCGGGTGGTCAGGTATAAGGCTCATGATGAGAAGAATGAGTGCCAGGTGGGGGACAAGGTCAGAATCGTGGAGACCAGGCCCCTCTCCCGGGAGAAGCGGTGGCGGGTGGCTGAGATAGTTGCCAAGGGAGAGGTGGTGGAGATTTCGCCCGGGGAGATAACCCAGGAAGACCTGGACAAGGTTATACCTGAGAAAAAGGCTAAGGAGAAGGAAGCAGCCGCCGAGGTCAAACCCGAAGCCGAAGCTACAGAAGAATTGAACGAAGAGACCAAGGCCGAAGCTAAAGAAAAAGTCAAGGAAGAGACTAAAGCCGAAGCCAAGGAAAAGGCTAAGGCAGAAACTAAAGAAGAAGAAAAGGAAGAAGCCGAGGAAGAAACTTCGGAATAGAGTGCTATGATTCAATCCTATTCTAGACTTAAAGCGGCTGATAACACTGGTGCCAAGGAGATAATGTGCATCAACGTCCTAGGCGGCACCAGGCGGAAATACGCCCGCGTGGGCGATATTATCGTGGCCTCGGTAAAGAAGGCGACGCCGAGAGGGGTGGTCAAGAAGGGGGAGGTGGTCAGGGCGGTGATTGTCCGCTGTGCCCAGCCCTGTCGGCGCCCTGACGGCTCATACATCAGGTTCGACGAGAACGCCGCGGTCATTTTAACCGATAAGAATAATCCGAAAGGGACGAGGATATTCGGGCCGGTAGCCAGAGAGCTGAGAGATAAGGATTTCACCAAGATTATCTCGCTGGCTCCCGAGGTCCTGTGAGGCATAATGAATATCAGAAAGAACGATACCGTGCTGGTTATCGCCGGTAAGGACCGGGGGAAAAGGGGCCGAGTGCGCTTTGTCTACCCCAAGAAGGAACGGCTGCTGGTGGAAGGTATCAACTTTATCAAGAAGCATAGCCGGGCCAAGGGGGCCGTCAGGCAGGCAGGTATAATCGAGCGCGAGGCGCTGATTCACAGCTCGAACGTTATGCTGGTATGTAATAAGTGCAACAAGCCGGCCCGGGTCGGGTCGCGCTTTTTGGCTGATGGCCGCAAGGTTCGCTTCTGCCAGTCTTGCGGGGAGGTGGTCGATTAATGTCGGCGCTTAAGGAAAAATACAAGACCGAGGTCGTGCCCGGCTTGATGGAGAGTTTCGGCTATAAGAACGTGATGCAGGTACCGCGCCTGGAGAAGGTGGTGCTTAATATCGGCCTGGGCGAGGCGATTCAGGATGCCAAGGCGCTGGAGTCGGCGGAGAAGGATTTATCGGCTATTACGGGGCAGCACCCGATTACTACCCGTTCCAAGAAGTCTATCGCCGCCTTCAAGCTGAGAGAGGGAATGACCATCGGGATGAAGGTGACCCTGCGCGGGGAGCGCATGTACCACTTTTTCGATAAGCTGGTAAATGTCACCCTGCCCCGTATGCGCGAGTTTCACGGGGTTTCCCGCGATTCCTTCGATGGCAGGGGCAACTATACCCTGGGGCTTAAGGAGCAAATCGTCTTCCCCGAAATGGATTACGATAAGATAGAAAAGGTACGGGGGCTGGAGGTGTCTATCGGCACCACGGCTAAGACCGACGACGAAGGCAGGCAACTGCTGGAGTTGTTAGGCATGCCCTTTGTCCGGGACTAAAACGGAGTAGGAATGGCTAAGAAGTCAAAAGTCGAAAAGTCAAAGCGAACGCCCAAATACAAGGTGCAGCAGCATAACCGCTGTCTGCTCTGCGGACGCTCTAGAGCCTATATTCGCAAGTTTGGCTTATGCCGGATTTGTTTTAGGAAGTTAGCTCTGGCCGGGCAGATTCCCGGAGTAAGAAAATCAAGCTGGTGAAGTGGATATGACTATCTCTGACCCAATAGCCGATATGTTGACCAGGTTACGCAACGCCATTATGGCGCGGCACGATTCCGTGCTGGTGCCAAATTCAAGAATGAAGCTGGCTATCGCCCGCATCCTCAAGAAGGAGGGCTTTATTGCCGACTATGAGGTGTTGAAGAGCAAGCCGCAACGGTCCATACGAGTCCACCTCAGGTACGATGATAAGAATGAGCCCATCCTTTCCGGACTGGAACGGGTGAGCAAGCCCGGCTTGAGGGTTTATGTGGGGCGGGACGAGATTGCCCGCGTTCACGGCGGCCTGGGCATCGCTATTCTCTCCACCTCCCAGGGCGTGATAACCGGGCAGCAGGCCTGGCGCAAAGGAATCGGCGGTGAACTGCTATGTCACGTATGGTAAACAGGGGTGATATAAATGTCTAGAGTAGGGTTGATGCCGATAGACGTGCCCGATACGGTCACGGTGAGCATCGCAAAAGAAATGGTCAAGGTGAGCGGCCCCAAGGGGGAGCTTAGCCGCCGCTTTAACCCCGATATGAATATTAAGCTGGAGAATAGTGTGCTCACGGTATCCAGACCCAGTGATAGCAAAGAGCACCGCTCCCTGCACGGGCTGACGCGCAGCCTGCTGGCTAACATGGTGCAGGGGGTGACCGCTGGCTTTGAGAAGCACCTCGATATCGTCGGGGTGGGCTACCGGGCGGAAAAGACCGGGGATAATCTGACGCTGCGTATCGGCTATTCCCATACGGTGGAGGTAACCCCCTTACCCGGCCTGACGCTGGACGTGGAGGGGGGCAATCACATCAAGGTCAGCGGCATCGATAAAGAAGTCGTCGGCGAGATGGCCGCCGAGATTCGCGCCATCCGCCCGCCCGACCCCTATAAGGGCAAGGGCATCAGATATGCCGGCGAGTCCGTCCACCTTAAGGCGGGCAAAGCGGGTAAAGCGATAGGTCAGAAGGTATAATGGTTAAAGGCGGACTAAAATCAGCACGAAAAAGAAGGCACGTCCGGGTCAGGGCTAAGCTGGCGGGTACCGCTGATAGCCCCCGGCTCTGTGTTTTTCGCAGCCTGAACCATATCTATGCCCAGGTCATCGACGACGATAAGGGGCATACGCTGGTGACGGCTTCGACGCTGGACGGGGAGATAAAGCCCGGGGTGAACGGCAAGGCCAAGTCGGCAAGGGCGGGGCTGGTCGGTACCCTGGTGGCTAAGCGCGCCCTGGATAAAGGTATAAAACAGGTCGTTTTCGACCGTGGCGGATACAAATATCACGGCCGGGTTAAAGCCCTGGCTGAGGCGGCCCGTGAGGCCGGACTCAAGTTTTAGTCAAAGACTCTTTGAGGGGGTAGTTTTAGGGAAGTGAAAGGACCTATAAGCAGGATAGACCCGACGGAACTGACGCTGAACGATAAGCTGGTCTATATCAACCGCGTGACCAAGGTGGTGAAGGGGGGCAAGCGCCTCAGCTTCAGCGCCCTGGCGGTGACCGGCGACGGTAATGGCCACGTGGGCATCGGCGTGGGCAAGGCTAACACCGTGCCCGAAGCCATCAACAAGGCGAACGCTATCGCCCGCAAGAACCTGCTCAAGGTGCCCTTGAGCGGCACCACTATTCCTTATAAGATAACGGTCAAGTTCAGCGCCGCCAAGGTCCTGCTCAAACCGGCCGCTCCGGGCACGGGTATTATTGCCGGGGGCAGCATCCGGGCGGTGGTGGAGGCGGCCGGCATCAAGGATATTCTGGCCAAGTCGCTGGGCAGTTCCAACCGCATTAATACGGCCAAGGCAACCATGGTTGCCCTGAGCCGGCTTAAGATTCCCGAAGAGGAAATAGCGCGGCGGCAGGCCGGCGTTGAGAACAAGGAGGAAGAAGGGGAGGTTGTCGGTGGCTAAATTGCGGGTAACATTAATTAAGAGCGGCATCGGCTATGCCCAGGACCAGAAGAAAACACTGAGGGCCCTGGGGCTTAACCGCTTAAATAAAACCGTTTTGCATAACGACAACTCCTCAGTCCGTGGTATGCTCGATAAAGTGAGACACCTGGTCAGGGTGGAGGTAGCAAGCTGATGTTACAGGAAAAGCTTACCCCCGCCCCCGGCTCCAAAAAAGACCGCAAGAGGGTGGGCCGGGGAGACGGTAGCGGCTACGGCACCTATTCGGGGCGGGGCTCTAAGGGACAGAAATCCCGCGCCGGCTACAGGATGCGCCCTGGCTTTGAGGGGGGGCAGTTGCCCCTAATCAAGCGCCTGCCGCGCAAGCGCGGCTTCACCAACCCCTTCAAGACGGTCTATAGCCTGGTCAGGCTGGACAAGCTCAGCGTCTTCGAGCCGGGCAGCGAGGTAACGCCGGAGAAGCTAGTCGAAGCGGGTATAATCAAGTCATTGAAGAACCCGGTTAAGATTCTGGCTGGCGGCGAGCTTAAAAACGCCCTGACGGTGAAGGCCAACAAGTTTTCGGCGGCGGCTAAAGCCAAGATAGAAGCCGCCGGCGGTAAAGCCGAGGAGGTGGGCAGTGGCCCAGAAGCCAACTAGTCGACCAAGACTGCTGCAGGCCATGCTTGACGCCTTCAGTCTGCCCGATTTGAGGCGGCGGATTCTGATTACCATCGGTATCCTGATAATCTTCCGCTTTATCGCCCACGTGCCTCTGCCCGGGGTAGACCTCGAAGCCCTGCGCAATCTCTTCGACCAGAATGCCTTGCTGGGCATGCTCGATATGTTCAGCGGCGGCGCCATGAGGCGCTTAAGCGTGGCGGCGATGGGGGTTTACCCCTATATCACGGCGTCCATTGTTATGACGCTGCTGGTGCCTATTATCCCCAAGCTGAGGGCTATTTCTCAGGAAGGGGAGGCGGGCCGAGACCGGATTAACCGTATTACCCACTGGCTGACCATTCCCCTGGCGGGGCTTTCCGGCTACGGACAGCTGGTCTATATGCAGCACGAGGGCGTTGTCGGCAGCGCCGCCATCCTGCCCATGTTGGCCATGGTGATGTCGATGATAGCCGGCACCATGTTCCTGGTCTGGCTGGGCGAGCGTATTACCGAACACGGTATTGGCAATGGGATATCCATAATCATTTTTGCCGGCATTGTCGCCGGCTTGCCCCAGATGATACAGAGCGGTTTCCTGGCTAAGGAAAACTTCGGCGGTCTGGCCATCTATATTGTTATTGCTTTAGCCACCACCGTGTTTATCGTCTATTTTATCGAAGCCCACCGCCGCATCCCCGTCCAGTATTCAAAGAGCGTATTTCGCGGCGGGCGCATGTACCGGCAGGCGGGCTCGACCCATATACCGCTGCGGGTGAACACGGCGGGGATGATACCCCTTATCTTCGCTATGTCGCTGGTTATCTTCCCCGGCGTGGTGGCTAACTACTTCGCCGCTCCCGTGGGAGCCGACCCCAACTTCGCCAACCTTATCGTCAACCTGTTTAATCCCAATGCGGCGTTGCCGCTGGGCTTGTTCTACTGGGGGCTTTATTTCCTGCTCACCGTGGGCTTCGCCTTCTTCTATACCATGGTCATCTTCGAGCAGCAGGATTTGCCCAATACCCTGCAGCGGCAGGGCGGATTCATCCCCGGTATCAGGCCGGGGCCGCATACTAAAGAATATCTGGACGGGGTGATTAAGCGTATCACCTGGGCCGGGGCTTTGTTCCTGGCGGTAGTGGCGGTGATACCCTTTGTCGCCCGCGAGGTCACCGATGTTCAGGTGATACAGCTATCCAGTATGGGTATGCTTATCGTGGTCGGCGTGGTTCTGGATACCATGAAGCAGATGGAGGCGCAACTGGTTATGCGGCGCTATGAGGGCTTCATTAAATAGGGATAATGGTGTATATTGTTTTTCTGGGAGCTCCGGGCGCGGGGAAAGGAACACAAGCCGCCAGTGTGGCGCGAAAGCTAAAACTGGGTTATATCGCCACCGGCGACCTGTTTCGGCAGGCGTTGGAGCGGGGGACCGAGCTGGGACTAGCGGCGAAGTCCTATATGGAGAAGGGGGTGCTGGTTCCCGACCAGATAACGATAGATATGGTTCTGGAGCGGCTTTCGGCTCCGGATAGCGGGGGAGGGGCGGTACTTGACGGCTTTCCCCGCAATCTGAAGCAGGCGGAGGCTCTGGACAAGGCTTTAGCCCGTCAGGGTAAGGCCATAGATAAGGTGGTTTACATTAAGGTATCGGAGGTGGAGGTGTTAAAACGCTTAAGCGGGCGTCGGGTCTGCCGACAGTGCCAGACGCCGTGCCATATCACCGATTCCCCTCCTAAGGTACCGGGGCGGTGCGATGTATGCGGCGGCGAGCTCTACCAGCGCCCCGACGATAGCGAGGAGAGCATCAAGAAGCGGCTTGAGGTCTACTCGGGTGAGACCGCTCCGCTTATCGACTATTACCGCCGGGCGGGCAAGCTACTTGAGGTGGCCGGTGAGGGTGGTGTGGAGGCGGTAGGGAATAGAATAGTTGCCGCCCTTGGGGAGAACGTTTATAGTTAGATGAGCATAATTATTAAATCGGAGCGAGAGATTGCTCTGATGCGAAAGTCGGGGAGGATTGTCGGCGCGGTGCTGGACACCTTGAGCCGAAGGGTGAGACCGGGTATGAAGACAAAAGAACTGGATATAATTGCCGCCGAAGAGGTGGAGAAGCTGGGGGCTAAACCCTCCTTTAAGGGATATCGGGGCTTCCCGGCCAACTTGTGCGTCTCGGTCAATGACGAGGTGGTGCATGGCATACCCGGCGAGCGCGCTTTGCGAGAAGGTGATATAGTATCCCTGGACTTCGGCGCTATCTACAACGGTTTTCACGGCGACAGCGCCGTTACCGTGGGGGTGGGGGAAATAGACGCGAAGACTAAGGAGCTTATGGAGACGACCAAAGGAGCGTTGGAGGCGGGCATTGCCGCCGCCCGTGCCGGAGCCAGGCTGGGCGATGTTTCGGCGGCGATTCAGGGCTATGCCGAGGGGAGGGGCTTTTCGGTGGTGCGCGAGTATACCGGGCACGGTATCGGGCGCGACCTGCACGAAGAGCCGCAGATACCTAACTTCGGGGAGGCGGGGACGGGGGTGGTATTAAAGAAGGGCATGACCATTGCCCTGGAGCCGATGATAAATGCGGGCGACTGGCGTACCCGGCTCGGCGGCGACCAATGGACGGTGCTGACCGCCGACGGCAGCCTTTCCGCCCACTTTGAACATACTATTGCTATTGCTGAGGAAGCCGAGGTGCTTACCGTCAGAAAAGGAGTTTATGCCTAAGAAGGAGGCCATTGAGGTCGAAGGTACGGTAGTTGAGCCCTTACCTAACGCCATGTTCCGGGTCGAGCTGCCTGACGGCCACAAAATTCTGGCCCACATCTCGGGCAAAATAAGATTGCATTACATCAGAATCCTGCCCGGGGATAAGGTCCTGGTGGAGCTTTCCCCCTACGACCTGAGCCGGGGTCGGATTACCTATCGCTTTAAGTAGTGCGGGGAATAGATTATGAAAGTAAGAGCTTCAGTCAGAAAGATATGTGAAAAGTGCAAGATAGTGAAGCGGCGGGGGGTGGTCAGGGTTATCTGTTCCAACCCCAAGCATAGGCAGAGGCAGGGCTAAGCCCTGCCTTAAGGAGGCTGGTAAATGGCACGTATCGCCGGAGTTGATATACCGAAAAACAAACAGGTCTTGTTCTCACTGCAATATATCTATGGCATTGGTTCTTCTTTGAGCCATAAGATTCTGGCCCAGGCCAAGGTCGACCCCTATACAAAGGTGAGTGACCTGGCCGAGGAAGAGGTCAATCGCCTGCGTGAGATTATTGACAAAGAGCATAATGTTGAGGGTGAATTGAGGAAAGAGGTTGACCTCAATGTAAAGCGCCTCATCGAAATCGGCAGCTACCGGGGCACCCGGCACCGCCACGGGCTGCCGGTGAGGGGGCAGCGCACCCGCACTAATGCCCGCGCCAAGCGCGGTGCCCGCAAGACCGTTGCCGGCCGGGGGCAGCGGCGCGGCATGACCAAGAAGTAATTGAGGTTATAAAGGGGAGTTAATATGGCACAGAAGAAACGCAGCAAAGCCAGAAGGCGGGAGAAGAAGTCCGTACCGACAGGTAGGGCTTATATCCAGTCCAGCTTTAATAATACCATCGTTACCCTTACCGACCCCCAGGGCAACGTTATCGCCTGGGGCAGCTCGGGTTCGGCGCGCTTTAAGGGTTCGCGCAAGGGCACCCCTTATGCGGCGCAGCTGGCCGCCCGCGACGCGGTGCGTAAGGGTATGGAGCACGGCCTGCGCCAGGTCGAGGTCTACGTTAAGGGGCCGGGCAGCGGGCGCGAGGCGGCCATTCGTTCCCTGCAGGCTTCGGGGCTTAACGTTACCAGCATAAGGGACGTAACGCCTATACCGCATAACGGATGTCGGCCGCGTAAGAGGAGGCGGGTCTAGATGGCCAGATACGCATCGGCGGTTTGTCGCCTCTGTCGGCGCAGCGGCGAGAAATTAATGCTTAAGGGCAGCCGCTGCTTTAGCCCCAAGTGTGCCTTCGAGCGGCGCGCCAAGCCACCGGGGCAGCAGCCCATTAGGCGGCGGCGGCTCTCCGACCGGGGGGCGCAGCTGCGGGAGAAGCAGAAGGCCCGCTATAGCTACGGCATCATGGAAAGGCAGTTCCGCCGTATCTTCGGGGAGGCGGAGCGGCAGATAGGTATCACCGGCGAAAACCTGCTAATGCTGCTGGAAAGGCGTTTGGACAACGTCGTCTATCGGCTCGGTTTCGCCGATTCGCGCGCCCAGGCCCGCCAGATTGTCCAGCACGGGCATATTATCATTAACGGGCGCAAGAACGATATTCCTTCCTCTTTGGTCAAGGAGGGCGACGTCATCGGCTGGAAGAAGAACAGCACCAAGAGCGGTTATTACCAGCAAATGGCGGCAACTATTGAAAGCAAGGTTATCCCCAACTGGTTGAGTCTGGACGGGGAGAATATGGTGGGGCGGGTCTTGTCTATGCCCACCCCTGAGGATGTCGAGGCCAAGTTCCAGGGGCAGAGCATAGTTGAATACTATTCACGGTAAGTAACCTGATAGGGAGGTAGCAATTGTCTCGTTTGGCTATTGCCAATATAGAGTGTGTGGACAGCCAGGATAACTTCGGCCGTTTCCACGTCGAGCCGTTGGAAAAGGGCTTTGGCGTTACCTTGGGCAATGCCCTGCGGCGCGTGCTCCTGGGCTACCTTCCCGGAGCGGCGGTGACCAGGGTTAAAATCGATGGGATTCAGCACGAATTCTCCACCATACCCTTTGTCAAGGAGGACGTCACCGAGTTTCTGCTCAACATTAAGGCGCTGAGGTTAAAGTCCCTTTCCGAGCAGCCGGGCAAGCTGATGCTGGAGGCGGAGGGCGAGGGGCGGGTTACCGCCGCCGACATCGCCGCCTCCACCGACTTCGAGGTTGCCAACCCCGACCTTTACCTGGCCACGCTGGATTCGGCCGAGGCTAAGCTCTCGGTGGAGCTTGACGTCGAGCTGGGCGAGGGCTACCGGGAGGCGGAGTCGGGTGAAAATATGCCCGTGGGGACGATTCCCATTGACGCCGTCTTTACCCCGGTACGTAAGGTCAACTTCAACGTCGAGCCGGTACACGTCAGCCGGGAGATGCGGCGTGAGCGACTGGACCTGGAGGTCTGGACGGACGGCACCATAACCCCGGTGGACGCCATCAGCCGCGGCGCCGAGATTCTGGTGGAGCAGCTGACGCCCTTTATCGATTATGCCAAGGTTTCCCGACTGGAGGAGGAAAAGGAGATGATTCGCGCCTCCATCAGCGAGGAGAAATACGATATGCCCGTGGAGCAGCTCGACCTCTCCGTGCGCACCATGAACTGCCTGCGGCGTGGCGGTATCGCCACCGTGGGCGAGCTGATAAGCCGCGGCGAGAAGGGGCTGTTGGCCCTGCATAACTTCGGGCAGAAGTCCAAGCAGGAGGTGGAGGAGAGATTAGCGTCGCTGGAGCTTTCCATGGCGTCCGTGGTCAAAGAGGAGGAGTGAGGAGAACTAGACTATATGAGACATAATGTAGCCGGGAGGAGACTGGGGCGGTCTTCGGCGCACCGCCGGGCACTCTACCGTAACCTGGTCACCGACCTTTTAAACCATGAGAAGATTACCACCACCGAGGCTAAGGCTAAGGAGGTGCGTAGCCTGGCGGAGAAAATGATTACCCTGGGCAAAGATGGTAAGCTCGCCGCCCGCCGACGGGCGCTAGCTTTCATTCTTGATGAGAAGGTGGCGGATAAGGTGTTCACCGTCTTAGCGCCAAGGTACGCCGAGCGCCCAGGCGGCTATACCCGCATCACCAAGCTCGGCCCCCGCCTGGGCGACGGGGCACCCATGGTGCAGCTGGAGCTAGTCGAGTAGGGAGGTTTATGAACTTGCTCAAGACCACCAAGATTCTATTAGTTACGGAATACGACGGCAGCCGCTACCACGGCTTCCAGTGGCAGGACGGCCAGCCCTCTATCCAGGGGGAGCTGGAGAAAGCCCTGAGCAGGCTCACCGGGGAGAGGCGGCGGGTGATGAGCGCCAGCCGCACCGATGCTGGCGTCCACGCTCGTAGCCAGGTGGTCAGCTTCCGCACGGGCTCAAAGCTGGCGACGGATAGCTTTGTTAGCGGCTTAAACCACTACCTGCCCAAGGATATCGCCGTCAAGGCGGCTTATAGAATGAACAATGACTTTAATGTGCGGCGGGAAGCCATCAGCCGGGAATACAGCTACTATATCCTGAACCGTCCTACCCGCTCCCCGATAGTGGAGGGCTTTAGCTACCTGGTTCCGGGCGAGCTGGATGTCAAAGCTATGAACCAGGCCGGCTCTACTCTGGTCGGCGAGCACGACTTCGCCTCTTTTGCCGCCCGCAACGGGGTCAGCCCTAAGAGCACGGTGAGGCACGTCTTTAGAGCTCTAGTCGAGAGGGAGGGGGAGATGGTTATCTTTAATATTACCGCCAACTCCTTCCTGATGCACCAGGTGCGCAATACCATAGGGGCGCTTATCAGGGTGGGCCAGGGCAAGATGACCATCGATGAATTTAATAGTA